>JALHNN010000392.1 GCA_022843505.1 Sulfuritalea sp. | reverse complement strand
GCAGGCGCTGTGCCGCTACCTGATGATCGAACGACCGATCGTCCCGGTTGAGGACGATTACCTCGTGTATACCTTCAACCGCTTTCAGGCCTGCCGTTTTGGCGCCGAAGGCATCCTGGTCGACCCGAAAAGTGGCGAGCACCGCGGCTTGCGCGATGACATTCTGCAGACGCTGGGGCGCATCGAGCAGCATGCCATCGAACTTGACGGCGACGCCGCCTGTGCCCGCATCAAGGCGTGCGTCGAACGGGGCGACAGCGACGCCGCCTGGTGCCGCGCCCGCTTCGGCGAACTGGGCTCGCCCGCCGAACTGATGCGGGCCCAGGCCATTCGCTGGCAGGGGGCCTGAGCGGCGGTGAGTCGTTCGCTACGCATCGGGCTATCGCCCCGACTGATGCACCAGGTGCCGGTAGAACTCGGCTTCCGCGACAAGAAGCTGCAATACCTCGAACAGTCGATCGCCCACTGGGTGATGGCCCACGGCGCTTTGGCTTTCATGTTACCGACGCTGGTCGAACACGGCGAGGTCGAGCGGCGGGCGATCCGCGTCAGCGACTATGTGCGCGAACTCGACGGGCTCATCCTGCAGGGCGGCGCCGACGTCGCGCCGGCGTCCTACGGACACGAAGCCTTGCGGCCGGAATGGGGCGGCGATCGCGTGCGCGACCTTTACGAGATCGAACTGTTCTGGGAGTTCATGATCCAGGGCAAGCCGGTGCTCGGCATCTGCCGCGGCTGCCAGTTGATCAACGTCGCCCTCGGCGGCACGCTCTGGCAGGACCTGCCAAGCCAGATGGAAAGCGCCGGTCGCCACAACGATCCGGCCCGCTATGACCAGTTGCTGCATGCGATCGAATTTCCCGCCGGCGCAAGCCTGCGCGAAATATACGGCGGGTTGGATGGCGGACAGGTGACCAGCATTCACCATCAGGCTGTGCGAGACCTGGGCAAGGATCTTGCCGTCGAAGCCCGTGCGGCAGGCGATGGCGTCATTGAGGCAATCCGCTGGCGCGGTGAGGGTTTCGTGCTCGGCGTGCAGTGGCATCCGGAGTTTCATCAGCCGCAGGACACCCGCTTGCTGCCGCGCGAGCCCCTCATCGAAGCCTTCTTGAGGGCAGCGGCAGTGCGTAAAGAGGATGCTCATACCGCATGAGTGAACGTTCCGGTCTACAGGCGCGGGCCTCCCCCTGACGAGCGTCGATCAATCCTGTTTTCGCATCTGCTTGCACCTAACAGGCAATACGCTGATCGAACTCGATCGACGGTCCAGGCTGAACCGTCAGATCCCATTGCCGATCGTTCTCCGCCTGTTCCGTAGCCGCTGCCCCACACATCGGCGGTAACCGCGCCGGGGTGCCATGCGGTGATTGAGCGACGTCCGCGTTTTGAGGAACTGCCCCTCGGAAAGCTAAAATACACGGATGGAAGCATTCGGATAGATGCCAGGATGATCCGTTGTGAAGGACAGCTACCGCCGCGTACCCCAAGTTCAGTCTGATGAAATCGGTGGTGCCGATTGAGTGGCCGATTTGGAGAACGACTTGGGCTGAGTGGCCGCAACGGGAGCATCGCTTCCACGGGCGGCTGATGGCCGAATAGCAGAACCACAACATGATTTTCGCCGTCCCACCAGCGCCGACTTTCAAACTCTTCGCAGCCGATCATCAACTCCCGCGCCGCCGAGCGTCCATCGAGCCGTTGGACCCTCAGCCCTACCCAGACCACTCCTTGCGGACCTCCTGCACGCAGGCCTCGACCCAGGGTGCCAGCACCCTGTCGCACAAGGCGGGGTTTGCCGCGCGGATCGCGGCCAGCGCCTCGCCGGCCAGCGCCAGGCGCTCGACGCGACTGCTGCCGCGGATGATGGCCACTTCGAGGCTGATCGCCTCCGACTCGAGGCCGCGCCGCGAAAGCTCGAACTGCAAGGCGCGGAATGCGTCGTAGTTGTCGTCGCCGGCCATCTTCCTCTCTCGGGATCAGGGGTTGCCCAGGTAGTCGCCCTTGCCGATCTCGACGCCGTTGTGGCGCAGGATGTTGTAGGCGGTGACCAGATGGAAATAGAAGTTCGGCAGGGCGAAGCCAAGCAGATAGTCCTGACCCGTGAATGACCAGTCCTTGCCGCCGACGCGCAGCGCGATCGGCCGCTGTTCCGAGCCATCGAGCTGCGCGGCGGAGAATGATTCGACGAAAGCAATCGTCTTTGCAGCGCGGGCCCGCAGATCGTCGAGGCTTTGCTCCGTGTCCTCGTAACGCGGCACCTCGGCCCCGGCCAGCCGGGCCACCGCGCCCTTGGCGTGGTCGGTGGCGATCTGTACCTGTTTCACCATCGGCAGCATGTCGGGGAACAGCCGCGCGCCGAGCAGCACGGCGGGATCGATTTTCTTCGCCGCGGCATGGGCTGCCGCCTTGGCGAGGATGGCATCGAGGTTGCGCAGCATCTGCGCGAAACGCGGGGCGCTGGCGTCGTACATGGAAAGGCTCATTCCGGGTCTCCTGGAAAAACCCGATTGTGCCACCGCGGCGGACCGCGTCGGCCGCGGTGATGGGGGTCATGACGGCGGCGGCCCGGGGGCGATGCCGGCCCTTTGCGTTACCATTGCCCGTCGCCCCTCCAGGACACCCACCGGATCCTTGCCTTGGCTGCCGAGCATCCACAGACCCTCACCCAGTCCTTGCCGCCGGGCACCCTGCTCAAGGAGTACAGCATCCTGTCCGTACTCGGCATGGGTGGCTTCGGCATCACCTACCTGGCGGCGGACAACTACCTGCACCTCAAGGTGGCGATCAAGGAGTATTTCCCGTCCAGCGCCGTGGTGCGCAACCCGTTCTCGGGCGCCGTGGCGCTGAAATCCGACAAGGCCGAGACCGAGTATTCCTGGGGCAAGGACCGCTTCATGCGCGAAGCGCAGACCCTGGCGCGGTTCAGCCACAAGAACATCGTGCAGGTGTTCCGTTACTTCGAGGGCAACGGCACCTGCTACATGGTCATGGCCTACGAAGAGGGGCAGAGCCTCGAGGCGGCACTGGAGGCCAACCCCGCGCGCTGGGACACGCGGGCCGTGCTCGACCTGCTGCTGCCGCTGCTCGACGGCCTCGAGTCGGTGCATGCGGCGGGCTTCCTGCACCGCGACATCAAGCCGGCCAACATCGTGCTGCGCTCGAAGGACGGCAGCCCGGTGCTGATCGATTTCGGCGCCGCCCGGGCGCCGACGGCCACCGATGCGCTGACCATCGTCCTCAGCCACGGCTACGGCCCGCCCGAGCAGTATTCCCGCCAGGGCCACCAGGGACCGTGGACGGACATCTACGCGCTGGCCGGGGTGCTTTACCGGATCGTCTCGGGCTCCGTGCCGCCCGTCTCGCTGCACCGGATGAAGGACGACCCCATCATTCCCGCCACTTTCTCGGGCGAGGGCCGCTTCGGGGAAGCCTTCCTCAAGGCCATCGACCTGGCCCTGAGCGTCGATGAAACAAGGCGGCCGCAAAGCATCGCCGAATGGCGCAAGCTGCTGGTCGAAGGCGCGGCGCAAGGCAACACCCCTGGCGCGGCGACGCCCGGCCCC
>JALHNN010000391.1 GCA_022843505.1 Sulfuritalea sp. | reverse complement strand
ACGCGGCGGCACTGCGAACCCACTTGCTGAACCTGGCGGGACGCGCTTCCGAGGCCGAACTTGCCGCCGCCGAAGTCTCCCGGCTGGAAATTGCCCTGCGCGGCAGCGACCTCGTGGCGCGATCGCTGCGTGGCGACGCCCGCGCCCGCCTGGCCGATTTCAGCGCGGCGATCCAGGACTACCAGTCCGTGCTGATCGCCCTCGGCAACTGGCGCTTCCCGATCAGCTACGGCGGTCCGCCGAGCAACCTCATCGACCTGTCCCTGACCACCGAAGCGCGGGGGCGGGCCCTGACCGGCCTGGCCTTCGCCTACACGATGTCGGGTGATCACCGCCGCGCCTTGCCCTGGGCGCTGGAAAGCGAACGGCACATGGCCGACGTGTTCCTGGTTTCGAAACACGCCTTGTACGGCCCCTTCCTCGGCCGCATGCTGCAGGAAGCCTACCTGGGGCGGGCGGTCAACCTCGCATTCATCGGCACGGCAATGCTGGCGCTGAACGCCAGGGACGAAGCGGCCTTGCCCTATTTCCAGGCGGCAGTCGGCGCGTTTTCGGCTATCGGCTTCGTCCATGGCCAGGTCTATGTCGATGCCCTGAAGGCCCTGGCCTACTTCCGTGCCGGCCGGATCGACGACGCTGACCGCACGGCGGCGGCGGCGCGCGCCCTGGCGGCCGAGCGCGGGCTGGTGGATTTCGTCTGGCGCATTGCGGCAATCCAGGGCGAAGCGCAGTTCGCCGACGGACGGATCGCGGACGCCGAACGCAGCCTGCGCCTTGCCCAGGACGCCGTGGACAAGCTGACCGGCGCGATCAGCGGCGACCAGGAGAAGCGCCGCTTCGGCGTCGGCAAGGAAGACATCACCTACCGCCTGGCGCAAATCGGTGCTTCCCGCAATTCACCGGAGGTGATTTTTGCCGATCTCGAAAGGGGCCGCGCCCGTGCCTTCGTGGACCTGCTGGCCAACGTCGCGCTGGATCGGCCCGAAAGCGGCTGGAGCGAGTTGCAACAGCTCGATGCGCGGCTTTCGAACCTGGTGCGCCAGGTCGAGGCCGGCGCAAACGGCGTGGATTCCCGCCCGGGTGCCGAGTTCGACGCGCTGATGATGCAGCGGGCGCGCCTGCTGGAGCGCATCCGTTCGTCCAACGCCGAGCTTGCCGATGTCCGCTCGATTGGCGTGCCCGATCTTCCCGGATTGCGCGCGGCCCTGGGGCCCGATGCCGCCATGCTTTATTTCCTGCCTGCCCGCGGCGACGATGTCCTCAGGCTGTTGCTGGTCACGGCCGGTTCGCTTCGGCTGGAATCCCTCCCGGTTACCGCCCGGCAATTTCAGGATCACGTCGCCGCGCTTGCCCGCTCGATCGACGCCCGGGACGCCGCGGCCCAGGCCACGGCGGCCGAGCGCCTATCCAGGGCTTTGGCGACCGAGCGCTGGCGCGACTTCAGGCTGCTGCATATCGTCCCCAGCGGCCAGGTCCATGCCGTACCCTGGGGCATCCTGGATATCGAGGTCCCCGTGGTCATCGCCCCGACCGGGACCTGGCCATTGCGTCAGGGGCGGCGCCAGGTGGCGGCAACGCAGGCGGTGATCGTCGGCGATCCGGCCTTCGGTGGCCGGCTGACGCAGCTCGAAGGTGCGCGCGAGGAAGCGGCCTCGATTGCGCGCCACTACGAAGCCAAGTTGCTGATCGGCGCCGAGGCGACGGAGGGCCGACTGCGCAGTGCCATCGGCGGTGGCACCGACGTCCTGCATTTCGCCACGCATGGCCAGTTCGACGCGAAGCGCCCCCTGCGCTCGGCGATCTACCTCGCCGATGCCGTGCCGCTCACCGCCGAGCACCTGTTCCGGGCGCCCCTGCACGGCAAGACCGTGGTCCTGTCGGCATGCGAAACCGGGATCGGCAAGGTCGAGGCCGGCGATGACTATCTCGGCCTGCCGCGCAGCTTCTTCCTCGGCGGCGCCAGCACGGTCCTCTCCAGCCTCTGGCCGGTGGATGACGAAGGCACACGGGAATTCATGGAACATTTCCACGCCGAAATGAAGCGCGGCTCCCTCGCCCAGGCATGGCTGGTGGCGCGCAACAGGCTAAGGCAGGCGGGACGTGCGCCCTGGGTCTACGGGGCGTTCATGCTGAGCGGCACGCCTTAGACGGGTTTCGTCCGCACGTGGGGCGATCAGCCCACGCGCCGCCGTGGTTCGGGTTGCGGTTCTGTGTCGCCCTGCGGCGGGTCGCCGGCTTCCGCCAGCGCGAGTTCGGCCGCTTCGCCGGGTTGGCCCTGCGCGCAGGCACCACCCTTGCGTACTCCGCACTGGCCGCTCTTGCAGCTGCCCGGGGCGGCGACCTCGATGCCGTCTTCGCCCATGTTCCTCAGCAGCACGTAGATTGCGCCGACAGCAGCGGCGAGCAGCGTGAGGGCAATGATCACGGCAAACATGGGCAGGGGTCGGAAGTGTTGGGGCACCCACTATATCCCAGCGCATGCTTCGAATCCAGGCCTGCAACGGAGGAAAGTCGGCGCTGGCACCACGCCGCCGCCCCGTATAATTCGCGCCCCCAGCGCCCTGTGCTCCGATGAAGTCCCTGCTGTCGCGGCCCGGCTTGCCCAAGCCCGGCCAACGCCTCGACCTACCGCCGTATTCCCCGTCCGCCGATGCCCTGGCGCTGTCCCGGCTCGCGCATCCCGGTCGCCTGCTGGTGGCGGTCAGCGCCAGCCCGCTCGAGGCTCAGCGCCTGGCCGAGGAGATCGCCTGGTTCGCGCCGGGGCTGCGTACCCACCTGCTGCCCGACTGGGAAACCCTGCCCTACGACGCCTTTTCGCCGCACCAGGACCTGGTCTCGGAGCGCCTGGCGACGCTGCACGCGGTGTCGCGCCAGGAGTGCGAGGTGCTGATCGTCGCCGCCTCGACGGCCGTCACGCGCCTGGCGCCGCCCGCCTTCCTGCTTGGCCACACCTTCTTCATGAAGAAGGGCGAACGCCTGGGCCTCGATGCCTTGCGCTCGCAATTGAGCCTGGCCGGCTACCAGCATGTCACGCAGGTGGTCGCCGCCGGCGAGTACAGCGTGCGCGGCGGCCTGGTCGACCTGTTTCCGATGGGCACGCAACTGCCCTACCGCATCGAGCTTTTCGACGACGAGATCGAAACCATCCGCAGTTTCGACGTCGATAGCCAGCGCACGCTCTACCCGGTGCCGGAGATCCGCCTCCTGCCGGCGCGCGAGTTCCCTACCGGCGAGGCCGGACGAACCCTGTTCCGCCAGCGCTTCCGCGAGACCTTCGAAGGCGACGCCTCGCGCATCGGCCTCTACAAGGATGTCTCGAACGGCATCCTGCCCGCCGGCATCGAGTACTACCTGCCGCTGTTCTTCGAATCCACGGCGACGCTGTTCGACTACCTGCCGCCGCAGGCCGCGCTGCTGCTGCATGGCGACGTCCCCGCCGCCATCGCCGAATTCTGGGCCGACACCCGGGGCCGCCACAAGATGCTGGGCGGCGACCGCTCGCGTCCCGTGCTGCCGCCCGAAGCCCTGTTCCTGCGCGACGAGGAATTCTTCATTGCGGCAAAG
>JALHNN010000390.1 GCA_022843505.1 Sulfuritalea sp. | reverse complement strand
AGGCTTTGCGTACAGTGAATGACATGAATACAATCCATTCACATCATGAATATCAAGGATTTCGACCTCAACCTGCTGGTGGTGTTCGACGCCGTGTTGTCCGAAGGCTCGATCAGCCGCGCCGCTGCCCGCCTCGACCTGTCGCAGCCGGCAGTGAGCAACGCGCTGGCGCGCCTGCGCAAGACCACCGGCGACCAGCTCTTCGTGCGCCTCGCCAATGGCGTGGTGCCGACGCCTTACGCGGAAGCCATCGCCGAACCGATCCGCAGCGCGCTGGGGACGATAAGCGCATCCTTGGCGGCTCCCCACGGTTTCGACGCCACAACCTCGGAACGTGATTTCGCCGTGCACATCACCGACCTCGGCGAGGCCTTCTTCCTGCCGCGGTTGCTGGCGCGCCTGAACGCCATCGCGCCACGTGTGCGCCTGCGCACCCTGGCCTTGTCCACCGACGAAGCACGCGACGCGCTGCGCAGCGGCGCGGCCGACCTGACCATCGGCAACCTGCCGGACTTCGCTGCCGGCTTCTACCAGCAGCGCCTGTTCCGCGACCGCTACATCTGCATCGTCAGCCGCGACCACCCGACCATAGGTACGCGCCTCACGGCGCGCCAGTTCGCCGCCGCAAGCCATGCCATTGCCATGCCCGGCGGCACCGGCCACGGCGTCATCGAGCGCACCCTGGTCGCCAACGGCCTGGAAAGCCGCATCGCGTTGCGGGTTCAGAATTTTCTGGTGCTGCCCAGCATCGTCGCCGCAAGCGAGCTGATCGCCATCGTCCCGCACAGCGTCGGCAGCCAGATTTCACCGCGGGATGCGGTCAAGCTGCTGCCGCTACCGGTGAACATTCCCGCCTTCGAGGTCCGCCAGTGCTGGCACGAGCGCTACCACGACGACCCGGGGCACCGCTGGTTGCGGCAGCAGTTCATGGAACTCTTTTCGGATCGCTGACTCAAGGCGATGGAAAGTCGGCGCCAGCCGGACGGCGATGAACCCCGGCCATACTGCTGCTGGCTGCCTGGCTCAGGTCGGCATTGGGACGGCCATGAATCGTCATACGGGTCGGCGATTTGTCGCTCTAGCCTATCCTGAAGGTAATAGCGCTACTATCTGTACTCAGCCTTGCCAATAGCTCCACCAAGGTGATAATTTCGGAACGACGGCATATCCATGGTCGCGGCATCTCTCCTTAACGTCATTGACGGCCCGATGGGGCACCGGTTGCTTCCGGCCCGTGTTGTGCGCGCCACGCCCCGCAACTCCATGGCGCATTGCAGAGCGGGGGCGCGGCAACGCGCCCGAACTTGTCGCCATCCCAAGCCTACTTCTGCGCCTGACCAATCCACGATCCGGAAAGGGGGGAAGTCTTATGAGTGATGAACGGACTACCGACTGCCTGTCCCCGTATCGCTGGATGCCGATCACGGATATTGAACCCGGAATGGTCACGGCTCGCCCGGTCATTGCCGGAGGAGAAAAGCAGAGCGCCATTCTGATAGCCGTCGGCAGCACGGTCACCGCCAGCACCATCGCCCAACTGATCAACAAGGGCATCGAGTGCATCGCCGTCCAGGTGGATTCCTCCACTATCCCGAGCGAGGCGGACCGCATCGATCAGCGTCAGAGATACCAGGATCGGCTGGGTGAGATTTTCGGTGCGACACCCGCCGAGAATTGTCGCCCCCTCTTTGATGCCCTGGTCAAACTGGGGCCGGACCAGGCATGAAACTCACGCCCGAGAACCTGCCGGAGGAAATTGCCCGCATCGCCAGGACCATTCCCCCGTTTCCGCGGGTCGTCATGCAACTGCTCGAAATGCTGGACGATGAAGATTTGCCGCTGGACGCGCTGACGCGCCTTGCCCGCAATGACCCGGTGATATCTTCAGGGATCCTGGCCGCCGCCAATCGGATCCGCCGCATTCACGCTTTGCCGGAATTGTATGATCCCTTCGTTGCATCCTCGCTGATCGGCACCATCATGGTTCGCCGCATAGTCGCCACCGCCGGAATGAACACCTTCCTGGCAGATGACAAGGGTTCCGAGTTCCTGCTGCGGCATTCACGCGCGGTGGCGATCTGCGCTCAGGAGCTTGCGGTACTGTGCGGTGTCTCTCCCGAAAAGGCCTATATCGGAGGAATCCTGCATGACGTGGGCCAGTTGTGCTTCCACGTCATGGATGCCGCTCGTTTCCAGACCATTTATCGCCAGGCGGCGGCCGATGGACGGCTGCTCGAGCGCGAAACCGAGACTTTCGGCGTCGATCACGCCCAGATTGGGGGTGCATTGGCCAGCCATTGGGAACTGCCGGAAGATTTCGTCTCAGCCATAGTGACCCATCACGATCACATGACCGTGACGAGCAAACTTCAGGCGGTGATCAATCTGGCGGAGACCATTGTCCGCGGGCTGGACATCCCGACCTCGCCGAAGAACCGGGTGACAACGCTGAATGCATTGGCGGCGGAGACATTGGCGATCGATTGGGATAGCCAGGAAATGCAGGACTGCTTTGGTCGCTGCCGGGCACGGTATCGTCAGGCATTCGCGCAAGCGTAAGCCGAGCCATCTCGCTACACGCGACGACTTCGCAGGTAAGTCTGCCGGTCACTGGGCCATCCGGCGCCTGCCCGCGCGGCTCGCAAGGAGAATGACCGGAGACTCGCGCCCTTGGCGGGGCGCACGCGGCCATGTCAATCGGCCGTCGCTGACGGTGCGACGATATCGAGGTTTTCCGCGAAGCGGTTGATCGCCTCGATCACCGCCACGGCCTGGTCCTTGTGCGCCGAATGCCGGCAGTCGGCGAGCTTGAGCAGCTCGACCCCGGCCGAGTTGCGCGCGCCGATGGCGATCGCCTCGATCTGCGCCATGCTGCCGTATTCGTCGTCCTCGCCCTGGATCGCCAGGATCGGGCAGCGGATGCTCGGCAGGCAGTCCTCGATGTTCCAGGCGCGGAAATCGGGATGCAGCCAGATGTCGTTCCAGCCATAGAAGGTCCGCCGCGCGTCGCGGTGGTACTTGCCCAGCTTGGCCGGCAGGTCGGTGGTCTCGAAGGCCACTTTTGCTGCGGCGATGCTGCGGATGGAAATGTCCTCGACGAAGCAGTGCGGCGCCATGACCACGACGCCGGCCACCGGGTTGCCGGCGCCGGCATGCAGCAGCGCGATCGACGCGCCGTCGGAATGACCGACCAGCACGGGATTCACGATCCCGAGCGAGGCCAGCAGTTCGGGCAGGGTCTCGCGCCCTTCGCGGTGCATGTAGTCGGTGCCGAAGGGAGCTTCGAGCAGGTCGGACTGCCCGTAGCCGTAGCGCGAATAGACCAGGGTGCGACAGCCCGTGGCGCTCGCCAGCCGCGCGGGAAAATCCCGCCACATGGCCACGGAGCCGAGCCCCTCGTGCAGCAGTACCAGGGTCGGCCGGTTGATCTGGTGCGCGGGGATCAGCTGGTATTCGAGGCGGTGGCCGCCGGCGGTGACGAAACCGGAATGCATGGCTTACTGGCCACGAAGAAATCGTCGCGAGCGGGCCGCAGCGGGGTGCGGCCGGAGCGCAGCTACCGGAATGTACG
>JALHNN010000389.1 GCA_022843505.1 Sulfuritalea sp. | reverse complement strand
CAGCGCCCGCTGATTTCCATCGTCACCCCCTGCTACAACGAGGAGGGCAACGTCGACGAACTGCACCGGCGCATCGCGGCGCAGATGGAAGCCTTTCCGCAGTATGACTACGAGCACATCTACGTCGACAACGCCTCGACCGACGGCACGGTGGCGGCGATTCGCCGTCTCGCCAGCGCCGACTCCCGGGTCAAGGCAATCGTCAACAACCGCAATTTCGGCATCATTCGCTCATCCAACTACGGGCTGCTACAGGCGCGCGGCGACGCCATCATCAATATGGCATCGGACATGCAGGAACCGCCCGAGCTGATCGGGGACTTTCTGCGCAAGTGGCAGGAGGGCTGGAAGGTGGTGGTCGGCGTCAAGCCGGAGAGCCACGAGACCGCGCCCATGTTTGCGCTGCGGCGGCTTTACTACGCCACGGTGGGGCGCATCGCCGACGTCACGCTGATCCCGCATTTCACCGGCTTCGGGCTCTATGACCGGGAAGTCATCGAAAGCTTCCGCCGCATCGACGACCCCTATCCGTATTTTCGCGGACTGATTGCGGATATGGGCTACAGCCATGCCGAAGTTCCCTATACGCAACCGATGCGCAAGCGCGGCATCACCAAGAACAATTTCTACTCGCTCTATGACATGGCGATGCTTGGCATCACCAGCCATTCCAAGGTTCCGCTGCGTCTGGCGACCATGGCGGGCTTTGCCCTGTCCGCCGTTTCTCTGCTGATTGCCCTCGGCTATCTGGTGCTAAAGCTCATCCAGTGGGATCAGATGTCCTTCGGACTCGCCCCGATACTGATTGGCTTCTTCTTCTTCGCCTCGGTGCAACTGTTCTTCATCGGCCTGCTCGGCGAATACATCCTGCAGATCCATACCCAGGTGCAGAAGCGGCCGCTGGTGATCGAACGCGAACGGATCAATTTTTCCCCGCCCGCCGATGAGTCGTCTGCCTGACCGGGTCTCCGCGGCGGTACTTTGCTACCTCGCGGCGCCGGTTCTGGTTTTCGTTCTCGGCTGGCTCAAGCCCTTACCCGGAATTGCCCTGGCAGCACTTTTGGCCTGGGCGTTGTATCGCCTGTGCGCCGACATGGCGCCGGACGAAGGCACCAAACGCAGCCTCGCGGTACTGGCCTGGCTGCTGGGCTTGTCTCTCGCGTGGTCGGCTCTTGGCGGCGCCGGGCATCTGGTCTATGCCAACCTCGACTGGAGAACTCGCGACGCCGTTTACGCGGATCTGATCTTTTCCGCCTGGCCTCCGTCCTATGGCCTAGAGGCGGGCGTCGACCTGATCCTGCGTTCGGCGACGGGATTCTTCCTCGCCCCCGCGGCCGTGGCCAAATTTGCCGGGGTCGGGCTTGCCCCCGCATTGCTGATGGCCTGGTGTGCCCTTGGCGTTTTCCTGTTCTTCCTGATGCTGCCGCTGCCCACGGCATTCAACCGCCGCCTGCTGCTGCTTTCGCTTGCCGTCGTATTCTTCAGCGGCATGGACTATGCAGCGATCGTGCTGGTGCATGGCCAGACCCCGGTATTTCCCTTGCCGCTGGAGTGGTGGCGGCCCTGGACCTACACCTCGCTGACGGGCCAACTGTTCTGGGCGCCGAACCACGCCATACCGCTTTGGCTGGGCACGGTGCTGATTTTTCGTCATCGCGGGTCGCCCGGCTTGCCTGGCCTGGGAATCGTCCTGCTCGCCGTGCTGCTTTTCTGGACCCCGTTCGCCATCGGCCTCGCCCCCTGGCTGGCCTGGGCCATACTGCAGCGTCGCGGCAGCGTGGCGTCCGCTGTAGTGGGCATCTCCCTTCCCTATTGGCTGGCGGCACTTTTCCTTGGCGCCCTTGGCATTGCCTACCTGAGCCTGCCTGGGATCGACCCCATACCATTGCAGTTGGGCGCCAGTGCGGGCTCAAACGGCGCAAGTACGGGCGGCTGGTCACTGCCTGATACGTTTACTGCCTATGTCCAGTTCGCCGCGTTCGAATTCGCCTTGCTGGCGCTTTTGTTGAGGCCTTCGCCAACTGCCATGCGCCAGGCGCTCGGTCTGGCCGTGACGCTACTCCTGCTCCTGCCCCTGATCCGGATCGGCCCGTCGAACGACTGGATGCTCAGGATCTCGACGCCCTGCCTGATCATCTTACTGGTGTTGGCCTTGGCGGATCTCGATCGGTCCTTGGCCGACCGCCGGCAAAAGCTGCGCCGCTCAGCCCTGTTGATCGCCCTTGGCATCGGCGCCATCACGCCCTCGTTCGAGATCGGCCGGGCGCTGACCTGGCAGCGTACCCCGCCCAACTTCGGCGCGACCCTGGTCGAACAGCAAGGCGGCTTCCGGCCGCCGCACTACCTCGGGCGGCTGGAAATGCCGGCCCTGCAGGCCCTGTTCAGGGCCCCGTCGCCGGTACCGGCCGGGCCGGCGCGTCGGGCGGCGATGTCTGCGCCATAGTGGCGGCCATGCCGATGTAAAGCGCTTCCAGGTCGTGGGCGAAGCGTTCCATGTCGAAAAGCGGCGCCGAGTGCCGCGCCTCGGCAAGCCGGCGCCGAAAGTCCGCGAGGCGCGACCGGTCGGCGTAGAGCTCGAGAACCAGCGCCTCGTAGCCGGCCTCGTCGGCGGCGATCAGTTCCGGCAATCCCGCGGCACGCAGCAGGCTGGCACCGACACGCCCCGGAAAGGTAGCCCCGCGCACCGCAACCATGGGTACACCGGACATCAAGACATCCACTCCGGTCGAATGCGAGTTGTACGGGAAAGCATCCAGCGCCAGGTCGGCGAGGCCGATGCGTGCCAGGTAGTCCGACCGGGAAGGTACGCGCGACGCGAATACCAGCCGATCCCCGGATATTCCGCGCGCTTCCGCCTCGCTGCGCAAGTTCGCCACCACGGTATCGTTGGTCCTCAGGAGCCAAAGCACCGCATCGGGCATCTTGGCGAGCAGGCGACACCAGAGGTCGAACAGGTTCGGGTTGAGCTTGTAGCTGTTGTTGAGGGAACACAACACGAATGCGTCGTCCGGCAACCCTTGGCTCGACCGCGATGGCGGCTGCGCCACCGGGTACCGCGTATCGACCGGCATGAAAGTGTGCGGCATCTGCACAATGCGTTCGGTGTAGTAGGGCTGGTGTTCCAGCGGCGTCGCCTCGGCGTCACCGACGATGAAGTCGGCGAGGCTTTCCAGGCCCAGCGTCCCCGCAAAGCCGAGCCAGCTCACCTGCACCGGCGCGCAGCGCAAGGCGAGCGCCTCGGTCCGCTGATACCCGGTCCAGCCGTTGAGGTCGACCAGAATGTCGATGCGGTCGGCGCGAATCCGCTCGGCTACCGCGTTTACGCCGAGCCGTTCAAGATCGACGAATTCATCGAACGCGGCGACCAGACGCTTGCGCTCCGCGCCTCCGTCGTCGGCCCGCAATGAGTATCCTGTCACATGCACCACATCACGGTGGTGGCGCTCGATCAGTTCCGAGATAACAAAGGTGACCGGGTGTTCCAGGAAGTCGGACGACAGGTAACCGATGCGCAGCGGCCGCTTGTCCGTGTTGAGCCTGTGCCCGTCCCAGCGGCGGCGATGCCACAGGGATTCC
>JALHNN010000388.1 GCA_022843505.1 Sulfuritalea sp. | reverse complement strand
GGCGGCTTGACCTGGTAGAGGCCCTGCACCATCAGCGCATCGGGAAAGTTCACCGCCGCCGACTTCACCTCGATCAGCAGCTGCTTCGGCCCCGGCACGGGGGAGGGGAGGTCCTTGACGGCGAGATTGGCGATCGGTCCGTAGGCTTCGCAGACGAGTGCTTTCATGGGGGTGTCCAGTCGTGGTAATGGGTGCTTCAGGGCAGCTGGGTGGGATTGCGCAGCTTGAGAATGTCGTCCATGCGCAACTGGATGGCATTATTGATCTTGCGGTGGGGAATCACGTAAAAGCGCTCTTCCATGACGGCGGCGAAGACTTCGTTGGCCATATCGGTCGCCGTCAGCCGCCCCGATTTCACGGCATTCGCCATGCGCTGTTCGTAGGCGGCGGAGAGGCCTTCGGCCGGCCGCGCTTCGCCGAAGCGTTGCTGCCGGTTGCGCGCCGATTCGTGGATCGCCGTCGGCACCCAGGCCGGGCACAGCAGCGAGACGCCGACCTTGGCCTTGGCCGCCAGCAGTTCGCCGTACAGGGTTTCGGAGAGCGTCACCACGCCATGCTTGGCGACGTTGTAGGCAGCCATGCCCGGCGTCGACAACAGCCCGGCGACCGAGGACGTATTCACCACATGCCCGCCCTCGGCCTGCTGCAGCATGCGCGGCACGAAGTGCTGCACGCCGTGGATCACGCTCCAGAGATCGACGCCCAGCACCCAGTTCCAATCGGCGGTGGAAAGTTCCCAGCTGACGCGCGTCAGGCCGACGCCGGCGTTGTTGCACAGCAGGTGCACGCCGCCGAAGCGCTCGAAGGCGGCGTCGGCCAGGGCCTTCACGTCATCTTCGCGGCTGACGTCGGTGCGCTGGGCGAGGACGTCGGCCGGGGCGACACCGAGGCCGGCGACGGCTGCTTCCAGGCGTTCGGCGTCGATGTCGGCCAGCACCAGCTTCATCCCCTCGGCGGCGGCGCGGCGCGCCAGTTCGAGGCCGATGCCGCTGGCGGCGCCGGTGATCACGGCGGTGCGTCCGCGAAATTCCTTCATGTCCGTTTCCTTGTCGTTGGGGTTCGTTTGCGTGCCGATTTGGGTGCCGTGGGGCGCAGGCCGATCATGCGGTAGAGCGTGCCGGTCAGCCGTTCCGCCAGTTGCTCGGGCGGCAGCCGGCCGTCGGGGCGATACCAGGTGTACATGAAGCCGACCACGCCGCCCATGGCCTTGGCGGTGACGGCGGCATCCTCGAAATCGAGGCGGCCGGCGCGGCGGCCTTCCTCCATCAGGGCCGCTAGGTCGGCGTAGAAGTCGTTGGCGAGGCGGCGCAGCTCGGCGCGAAACTCGGGCCGCAACGAGGCGGTGACGCGAAAGGCCAGGGCGCTGGCGCGAAAATGTTCGACGCAGGCGGCGACCCAGCGCTGCAGGCCTTCGGCCAGCTTTTCCTCCGCCGCCCGCCGGTCGTCGGCGGGGAACTTCATGGTCGTCAGGCAGGCCAGCGAAGCGCGCCAGGCCAGGGTCTCGACGATCTCGTGCTTGTCCTTGAAGTAGTAATAGACGTAGGGCTTGGTGACGCCGAGCTCGGCGCAGAGCATGTCCATGGTGGTGCCGACCAGGCCGTTGCGGTAGAACAGGTCTTCGGCTGCCGTCAGGATGCGCTCGCGCTTGTCCACGCCGTTGGCCGGCGCGGCGCGCGCGGGGGCGACGGAATCCTGGCGGCGGCTACGGGTGGCGGGCATCGGCGGGCGGCGAGGGGGCGCAGGGTGATGGAAAGCGATTATACTGATCGGTAGAAATAAACCTACTCGCCGGTATGAAGACCATGGCCACGGCAGGGAGAGAGATGAGCCGCAGTCGCAGCAAGGATGCCGGGATCGAAACCCTGAGCGGGGTCGATGGCGCCTTCCTCAACCTCGAAACCGAGGCGACGCCGATGCACGTCGGTTCGCTGCACCTGTTCGAAACGCCGCCGGACTACCGCGCTGACTTCTACAAGTCGGTGCGGCACATGATGCAAAGCCGCATGGTGCCGGTGCTGCAACGCCGGCTGGCAGCCCTGCCGCTGCAACTGGCGAATCCGGTCTGGGTGCAGGATGCGCTCGATTACGATTACCACATCCGCCGCGTCAGGCTGCCGAAGCCCGGCACCTGGGCCCAGCTCGAAGCCGCGGTCGCCGACCTGCACGCGCAGCTGCTTGACCGTTCGCGCCCGCTGTGGATGCTCTACGTGCTGGAAGGCCTCGCCAGCGGCGAGAAGGCCTATTACTTCAAGGTGCATCACGCCATGCTCGACGGCCAGGCCGGCGTCGCCCTGGCCGGCGCGATGTTCAGTTCCTCGCCCGATCCCTTGCCGCCGGCGAAGCGCGCGGCGCGCAGGAAGCCCGTCGCCGGCGAACCGCCCGGCACCCTGGCGCTGGCCGCCGCCGCCTTCCGCCACGATGCCGCGCAATACGTCAAGCTGGTGCGCGAACTGCCCGGTGTCCTGCGGACACTCGCCGGCATAGTCAAAGCTTCCTCAGCCAAGGCACGCGGCGCCGCGCATGCGACGGAGGCGGCCAGCCTCGCCGAACTCAAGCGCAGCGCCTCCTTCGGTCCGCGCACCGTGTTCAATGTCGCCATCACGCCGCCGCGCGGCTTCGCCACGGCCACCGTGCCGCGCGCCGAGCTCAAGGCCATCGCCGCTGCCCTCGATGCCACGGTCAATGACGTGGTGATGACCCTGTGCAGCGGCGCGCTGCGGTGCTGGCTCAAGCGCCACAGCACGGTGCCGAGGAAGCCCTTGATCGCCTCGATGCCGATCTCGCTGCGCGAGCAGGGCAACACCGAGATGCGTACCCAGGCCACGCTGAGCCTGGTGAACCTGGCCAGCCACATCGCCGACCCGGTCAAGCGCCTGCAGGCGATCCGCGATTCCTCGGGCGCCACCAAGGCCGTGGCGCGCCAGGCCAGGTCGGTGATTCCCACCGACATCCCGCTGCTCGGCGTGCCCTGGCTGCTGGGCGCCCTGGCGAATCTCTACGGCCGCAGCAGCGTGGTCGACACCCTGCCGATCCTGGCCAACGTGCTGATCTCGAACGTGCCGGGGCCGTCCGTGCCGCTGTATGTCGATGGCCTGCGCATGACCGGCTACTGGCCGCTGTCCATCGTCGAGCATGGCGTCGGCGTGAACATCACGCTGCTGAGCTATTCCGGAAACCTCTGCTTCGGCTTCGTCGTGGCGAAGAACGCCGTGCCCGAGGCCAGCGAGCTGGCCGGGGATTTCATGGATGCCCTCGCCGAGCTCAAGATCGCCGTGTTGTCAGCGCCGACTCCCGCAGCTCCTCGCGCCCGCCGCAAGCGCGTGGCGAAAGCGGCCTGAGTTTGTCCAGCCTCATGCCCAACCGCCGCCCCGTCATCCGCCACGGCCACGTTGGCCGCCCGCGCGCGCTGCATTCGCTGCTCGAGCCGCGCGCGCTGCTGGAGATGGCCTTGCTGCCGGCCTCGCTGCCGCTGTTGTCCGAAGCACCGCGCGGCGATGGCCACCCCGTGCTGCTGATGCCGGGCTTCATGGCCGACGAAAAATCGCTGGTCGCGCTGAAGCTGTTCCTGCGCAGGAAAGGCTACGACG
>JALHNN010000387.1 GCA_022843505.1 Sulfuritalea sp. | reverse complement strand
GGATGCCAGGTCTTCACCGGCACCGCGCGCGGCGGCACCGGCAGCGGGTGCCAGTGGCGCGGCATGGTCGGCGGCGGCGGCGGCGGCCAGGCGCCGTCGAGGTTGTCGAGCAGGCCCTGCCAGCGCGAGCGTACCTCGGCGATCGTCGCCTGCGCCTGGTCGCGGCGGTCGCCGATCAGCTCGGCCTTGTCCAGACCCGTGTCGCCCATGTGCAGCGGCAGTTCGCCGGCGAGGAACTCCGCCAGCGCGTCGCACAGCTCCAGCTTGTTGCGGATCGACAGCTCGATGTTGAGCCGCTCGATGCCTTCGCAGTAGTCGCCCATGCGCAGCAGCGGTATGACGACGTCCTCATTGACCTTGAAGGCGTTGGTATGGCGCGAGATCGCCGCGGTGCGCGCGCGATCCAGCCAGAAGCGCTTTCTTGCCTCGGGGCTGACGGCGATGAAGCCCTCGCCGCCGCGGGCGTTGGCCATGCGCACGACGTCCGAGGTGGCCTGCATCACCGCCGTGTCGTTGCTGCCGACGATGTCGCCGATCAGCACCATCTTGGGCCGGCCATGGCGCTTGGCCTTGGTCGCGTAACCGACGGCCTTGACGTAGCGCTCGTCGAGGTGTTCCAGGCCGGCGAGCTGCACGCCGGCGGCCAGGCCCGCTCCGCCGGGCTTGAAGTAGTCGGTGATCTCGACGATGCTGGGCACGGCCTCGCCCACCCGGCCGAAGAACTCGAGGCAGACGGTCCGCGTCACCGGCGGCATCTGGTGCAGGATCCACACCGCCGAAGTGATCAGGCCGTCGCAGCCCTCCTTCTGCACGCCGGGCAGGCCGGCGAGGAACTTGTCGGTGACGTCCTTGCCCAGTCCGGCCTTGCGGAAGGTGCCGCCGGGGATGGCGAGGAACTCCTCGCGCTCGACGCGGCCGTCGTCGGCCAGGTGCTTGACGCGGAAGGTGGCGGTTTCCTGCTCGTGGATCTTGCCTAGGTTGTGGCCGATGCGTTCCACTTCCAGCCAGCGGCCGTCGGTGTCCACCATGCGCCACGAGGCCAGGTTGTCCAGCGCCGTGCCCCACAGCACGGCCTTCTTGCCGCCGGCATTCATGGCGATGTTGCCGCCGATGCAGGAGGCATCGGCCGAGGTCGGGTCGCAGGCGAAGACGCGGCCGGCTTCCTCGGCACGCTCCATGACGCGGCGCGTGACCACCCCGGCGCCGGTGTGTATCGTCGAATAGGTCCGCGTCACGCCGGGCAGCGTCGCCTCGACCACCGGCCCCATGTCGATCAGCTTTTCGGTGTTGATGACGGCCGAGCGGGCGTCCAGGGGCACGGCGCCGCCGGTGTAGCCGGTGCCGCCGCCGCGCGGGATGATGGTCAGGCCCAGGGCGATGCAGTCGCGCACCAGCGGCGCCACCTCCGCCTCGGTATCCGGCGTCAGCACCACGAAGGGATATTCGACGCGCCAGTCGGTGGCATCCGTGACGTGCGAGACGCGGGCCAGGCCGTCGAAGCAGACGTTGTCCTTGCGGGTGTGGTGGGCCAGGGCCTTGAGCGCCCGGACGCGCATGGCGCGGGTGTCGTCGAACCAGCGCTCGAAGTCGCGTACGGCTTCCTGGGCCGCGGCCAGCAGGCTTGCCACACGTTCATTGCTGGGTGTGCCAGCCTCGCGCCGCTTGTCGATCTCGCGCAGGCGGTGGCGCAGGGCCTCGACCAGGGCCTCGCGGCGTTCGCGGTTGCCCAGCAGGTCGTCTTCGAGATAGGGATTGCGCCGCACTACCCAGATGTCGCCGAGCACTTCGTAGAGCATGCGTGCCGAACGGCCGGTGACGCGCTCTCCACGCAGCTGGGTCAGCGTCGCCCAGGCCTCGGCCCCGAGCAGGCGAATGACGATCTCGCGGTCGGAAAACGAGGTGTAGTTATAGGGAATTTCGCGCAGGCGGGCGGTCATGCGACGGGCGGATTGGGGCGGAACCGCTCATTTTAGGCCATTGCACCGCAGCATGGCTTGACGACAAGACCCTTCGCCGCCTGCGGATACCCTTGTAATTTGATGCCATCGGCACCATATTGCAGGCGTTTGCCCCATTGAATGGAGACCTCCATGCCCACCCGCCTGCTCGCCGTGCTTGCCTTCGCTGCTACCCTGCTTTCCGGCTGCGGCTACAACCAGATCCAGATCAACGACGAAGGCGTCAGCGCCGCCTGGTCCGAGGTGCTCAACCAGTACAAGCGCCGCGCCGACCTGATCCCCAACCTGGTGCAGACCGTACAGGGCTACGCCTCGCACGAGAAGGAGGTGCTGACCCGCGTCGCCGAGGCGCGTGCCAATGTCGCCGGGATCAAGGCGACGCCGGAGCTGATCAACGATCCCGCGGCCTTCGCCAAGTTCCAGAAGGTCCAGGGCGAACTGGGCGGCGCGCTGGCGCGCCTGCTCGCCGTCGCCGAGAACTATCCCCAGCTCAAGGCCGACGCCAACTTCCGCGACCTGCAGGCCCAGCTCGAAGGCACCGAGAACCGCATCACCGTGGCGCGCAACCGCTACATCAAGAGCGTGCAGGAATACAACATCTCGGTGCGCACCTTCCCCAACAACCTGACGGCGATGGTGATGGGCTGGCAGACCAAGCCCAATTTCACGGTCGAGGACGAGAAGGCGATCTCGGCGCCGCCGAAGGTGAATTTCGGCGCCAAGCCCGAGGCAGCTGTTGCGCCTGCACCGGTGGGTGCGCCCGGCTACCAGTAAGTGCGCCTGTTGCGCGCCGCGCTATTGACCCTGCTCTGGCTGGCGCTGCTGCCCGCCACGGGCCGCGCTGCCGAGCCGGTGCCGCTGCCGGCCCTCAACACCCGCGTCACCGACCTCACGGCAACGCTCGATGCCACGCAGCGCGGCCGGCTCGAGGCGCAACTCGCCGCCATCGACCGCGCCGGCAAGGCCCAGGTCGCCGTGCTGCTGCTGCCGACTACCGAGCCCGAGACCATCGAGCAATTCGGCATCCGGCTGGCCGAAGCCTGGAAGGTCGGCCGCAAGGGAGCGGACGACGGCCTGATCATCATCGTTGCCAAGAACGATCGCCGGATGCGTATCGAGGTCGGCTACGGTCTCGAAGGGCGCATCCCCGACGCGACAGCCAGCCGCATCGTCAATGAGCGCATGGCACCGGCCTTCAAGCAGGGCGATTTCTTCGGCGGCCTGGCCGCCGCGATCGCGGCAGTCGACCAGGCGCTGGGCGGCACGGCGGGTGCAGCAGAGGCGGCCCTGCCCGCCGCCGCTCCGGTCGCGTCGACCGGTGGCGCCATGCAAGGGGACTGGATCGAGTGGCTGTTCATGCTGGCCATGGGCGCCGGTGTGCTGCGCGCGATTTTCGGCCTGCTCGGTTCGCTGGCCGCCGCGGCGGTGGGCGGCTGGCTGGGCTTCATGGTCTTCGGTTCGACAGGCATTGCGCTGGTTGCCGGCGTCGTCGTGTTCCTGCTCTCCTTCGTCAGCCTGGCGGGCGGCGGGCGCGGCGGCGGTTTCGGCGGCGGCATCTCGGGTGGCGGCGGTTTCTCGGGCGGTGGCGGCGGCTTCGGTGGCGGCGGCGCTTCGGGGAGGTGGTGAGATG
>JALHNN010000386.1 GCA_022843505.1 Sulfuritalea sp. | reverse complement strand
AAAGGATCTGCAGGCGCCCACAAGTCCCCGTGACCCCCGAAGAACAAGCTCATTTCCGTGTCCTCCAGGCCATCGAGAGGAACCCCGACATCACCCAGCGCGAGTTGGCCGAACAGCTTGGACTAAGCCTCGGCAAGACCAACTTCCTGATCAACGCCCTGCTGGAAAAGGGCGCGATCAAGATGGAAAACTTCCGCCGCTCGGACACCAAGCTGAAGAAGATCGCCTACCTGCTCACCCCCTCCGGTATCAGCGAGCGCCTGCGGCTGACGCAGGGCTATCTGGTTGCCAAGCGGGCTGAATACGAAAACCTGCGTGCCGAAATCGAAGCCCTCGAACGTGACACCACGCCGCCGCCTCGCGGCGCCACGTAGGAGCGAGCTTGCTCGCGAAAATCGCCGTGCCCCCGGCGCCGACTTTCATAAACTGCACACCGCATGAACCTTGATGAACTTCAGGCTCTGATTGCCGCCGGTGAATCGCTGACGCTGGAATTCAAAAAATCCACGGCGGAAAAGGATCGCGCCTGCCGCAGCCTGTGTGCCCTTGCCAACGCGCAAGGCGGGCGGCTGCTTTTCGGCGTCACACCGGCCGGCAAGATTGCAGGGCAACAGGTCACCGATCGCACTTTGGAAGAACTGGCTCAAGAATTTCAGGGCTTCGAACCACCGCTGTTCCCGCAGATCGACCGCGTCCCCCTTCCGACAGGCGGCGAGATCCTTGCCTTATGGGTTTCCCCTCCGGCCTTGCGCCCGGTGACATTTCGCGGTGTCCCCTACGAGCGCCTCCTGAACACCACCCGCGTCATGCCGCGCGCGAGTTACCAGCGCCTGATGCTCGAGTCCCTGCACGCCACCGACCGTTGGGAAACGCAGCCGGCACAAGGCTGGACAATAGACGAGCTGGATACCAGAGAACTCATCGTTACCCTCGAGGAATCCATCCGTAGGGGCCGTAGTGATGACGCCGGTATGTGAGGGAGTAAGTGAGGGAGTAAGTGAGGGAATGCCAGCACTGCTCGATTTGGTCAACCGCCGACCGGGACTGCGAACACCCCAAATCTCCCAAGTATTGAACACATCTCCCAAAATGGTCGAGCGTTGGCTTCAACAATCCAAAGCCTCTGGAAAGATCGAATTCCGCGGCGAACCAAAAACGGGGGGGTACCATGCGAACAAGCCCTAATCGCAAAAGGAATCTGGCCGAATACGATGGCTCCCTTGAGATGGACGAAGCCACGATTGCCGAAGTGGTGCAGTCTTTTTGCTGCAAAATGCTCGCCTTTAACCGGCGTCGCATCAGCGCTGACTTTTCAAACAAACTCTCATGACGTTACCAACTGCCATACGAAAAGGCATCATCCTTGCCGGTGGCTCAGGCACGCGGCTTTACCCGGTAACCAAAGGCGTGTCGAAGCAGCTCCTCGCCGTTTACGACAAGCCGATGATCTACTATCCCTTGTCGGTGCTAATGCTCGCCGGGATACAAGACATCCTGATCATCACCGCACCCGAAGACCAGGCCGCCTTCCAGCGCTTGCTCGGGGCGGGCGAGGATTTTGGCATTCGCCTTAGATACGCGGTACAAGCTTCGCCCGACGGGCTTGCTCAAGCCTTCATAATCGGGGAAGACTTCATCGGCAACGACACAGTCTGCCTGGTCCTCGGCGACAACATTTTCTACGGTCAGGGCTTCCGTCCGATGCTGCTGGAAACTGCAGCCTTGGATAAGGGCGCCACGGTGTTTGGCTACCAGGTCAAAGATCCACATCGCTTTGGCGTTGTCGAATGCGACAGTGCCGGCAAGGCCATTTCCATCGAAGAAAAGCCAGCCAAACCCAAAAGCCACCTGGCCGTAACCGGCCTGTATTTCTACGACAACGATGTCGTCGAGATTGCCAAGCGCGTCAAACCTTCTGCGCGAGGCGAACTGGAGATAACCAGCGTGAACCAGGCCTATCTGGCGCGGGGCGATCTGCATGTCCGGCAATTAGGCAGAGGCTTCGCCTGGCTGGATACGGGCACACACGAAAGCATGCTCGCTGCAGCGCAGTTTGTCGAAACCATTGAAACCCGGCAGGGCTACAAGATAGCCTGCCTTGAAGAAATAGCCTTCAACCAGGGCTGGCTGGATCGCGCCCACATAGAAGAAATCGGCAACGCCCTGGCCAAGAATGGCTACGGTGAATACCTGCTTGCCCTTGTGAGGCGCTGACCATGTCCAGTAAAAAGAACATCTACGTTACTCAACCCTACCTTCCCCCATTGGAAGAGTTCATCCCCTACCTTGAGCAGATTTGGAACAACAAGATTCTGACCAATGGCGGTCCATTCCATCAGCAACTCGAAACAGCGCTGTGCGAGTATCTGGGCGTAGACCATATCGCCCTATTCACCAATGGCACGATTGCGCTGGTTACGGCGCTGCAAGCTCTGCGCATAACTGGCGAAGTGATCACAACCCCTTATTCATTTGTTGCCACATCGCATTCGCTGCTCTGGAACGGCATAAAGCCGGTATTCGTCGATATCGATCCGAATACGTTCAACCTCGATCCGGCCAAGATCGAAGCCGCAATCACCCCGCAGACAACTGCCATCATGCCGGTGCACTGCTATGGACATCCTTGCGATGTCGAGGCGATTCAGAGAATCGCCGATAACTACAACCTCAAACTCATCTACGACGCCGCACACGCATTTGGGGTACAGGATGCACAGGGCAGCATCCTCCGTCACGGCGATCTATCGGTGCTGAGTTTTCATGCAACCAAGGTGTTCAACACATTCGAAGGCGGCGCCATCATCTGCCCGGACGCAAAAACCAAGGTCCGTATCGATCAATTGAAAAACTTTGGCCATGTCGGCGAAGTGAACGTGGTGGCCCCCGGCATCAACGGGAAAATGAGTGAGTTCAATGCTGCACTGGGGTTGTTGCAGCTGAAATATATCGACCAGGCCATCGCCCGGCGCAAGGGGATCTACGAGGCCTATCGTGAAAGACTTGAAGGGACAATTGGCATCCGTTGTTTGGGCGACGCCGGCGAGAAGGTCGCCAATTACGCCTACTTCCCTATTCTGGTCGATCCGGACTACCCGATCAGCCGGGATGACCTCTACCAGAAGCTCAAGGATCACGGCATTCATCCGCGTCGTTATTTCTACCCGCTGATATCGGATTTCCCGATGTATCGCGGTCTACCTTCCGCGCATAGAGAAAATCTTCCCTGCGCGACGGCGGCAGCTCAGCGTGTTCTCTGTCTGCCGATCTACCCGAACCTCGAGATTTCGGCCGTCGACGAAATCACTAACTTAATAGGCACCAATAGCCATGGGTAGAACCGGAACTCGCCTCACGGGGTTGGCGCAATGAAGTTGGCGATCATGCAGCCGTATTTTTTGCCCTATATCGGCTATTTTCAGTTGATTGGCGCCGTCGATCTCTTCATCGTCTACGACAATATTAAGTACACCAAGAAGGGATGGATCAACCGCAACCGTATGCTGCTGAATGACACAGATGCGACTTTCTCTTTGCCGCTGAAAAAGGGCTCCGATTCTCTCGATGTGGTGCGGCGCGAATTAGCGGCCG
>JALHNN010000385.1 GCA_022843505.1 Sulfuritalea sp. | reverse complement strand
ATTGTGGCAATGCACCGACCAGACCACCTTGTCGGAGTTCGGAATGCGCTCGCGCAGCTGCTGGATGCGTTCGGCATACTGCCCAGGCACGTTGTAGCCGACGGTGTCCGGGATGTTGATGGTGGAGGCACCTTCCTTGATCACGGCCTCGATGATGCGGCAAAGAAAGTCGATTTCGGAACGGCCGGCGTCCTCGCAGGAGAATTCGACGTCGGCGATGCCGTTGCGAGCGAAGCGCACCGCCTTCGTCGCGGCGACGATCACGTCTGCGGGCGTCATGCGCAGCTTCTTCTCCATGTGGATCGGGCTGGTGGCGATGAAGGTATGGATGCGCCCCGATTTCGCCGGCTTTACCGCCTCCAGCGCGCGAGCGATGTCCTTGTCGAAGGCGCGGCACAGGCCCGCCACCGTCGAATCCTTGATCGTCTCCGCCACGGCGCGCACGGCATCGAAGTCCCCGTTCGATGCCGCCGGAAACCCCGCCTCGATCACATCCACGCGCATGCGCTCGAGCTGGCGGGCGATGCGCAGCTTTTCCTCCTTGGTCATCGAGGCGCCGGGACTTTGCTCACCGTCCCGCAAGGTGGTATCGAAAATGATCAAATGTTCCTTGGACATGCTTGTCTCCTGGGAATACGAAATTTCAGCGAAAACCCGCACCGTTTTCATCGGTGCCAAGCCCGACAACTGAAACAGATACCGTGACGGGGCCTTCCGCTCCTGATGGAACGGGAACTATCGACAACCGGACTGTGGGGTGGAGTGTATTAGCGCGCGCGGCGCAGCAGCAGCGGACGCAGATTCGCGCGCAGCTGGCGGCGCGCAAGCAGCGCGCCGGTGGATGCCAGAAACAACAAGGAAAGGATGAACGTCGCGGACATAGTTCAACTATAAATCGATTATTCCGGCCGCGCAACAGTTTTTCGTCGGGTCCGCCACTGCGAGGCGGCCATCACGTAGCCGGACAATGCGTAGCCCAGGAACAGTGCGAAAAGGACGCCCGGCGGGTAGGACGAGACCAGCACGTAGCCGAGCACGATGGCGGGCAGAACGATGAAAGGCACGCTGCGCCGCAGATTGATGTCCTTCCCGCTCCAGTAGGGGATGGTACTGACCATGGTGACGCCGCAAAACAGGGTAAGGGCAAAGGCGTACCAGCGCACCTCCTCGCCCGGAATGTTCAGGTCATTCACGATCCAGACGAAACCCGCCACCAGCGCAGCGGCCGCCGGACTCGGCAAACCCTGGAAGTAGCGCTTGTCCACGATACCGATATTGGTATTGAAGCGGGCAAGCCGCAGCGCAGCGCCGGCACAATAGACGAAGGCCGCTATCCAGCCCCACTTGCCCATGCCCTTCATTGCCCACTCAAAGGCGATCAGGGCCGGCGCCGCACCGAAGGAGACCATGTCAGAAAGGGAGTCGTACTCGGCGCCAAAGGCGCTTTGCGTCCTGGTCATGCGTGCGACGCGGCCATCGAGCCCGTCGAACACCATGGCGACGAAGATCGCCACGGCGGCGTGCTCGAAGCGGTTGGTCATCGCCTGGACGATCGCGTAGAAGCCGGCGAACAGGGCGGCCGTGGTCAGGAGGTTGGGCAGCAGGTAAATGCCGCGCCTCCGGAGCTCGGGGTTCATCAGCGATTTGCGTGGCGGTATCTCGGGCATGGTCGTCGAGTACAGGCTATCGCTCTATTGTAGCCGCTGGCAACCGCGTGGGGCGCCCGCCGGCCCCGACCCCGCCGGAAACCGAAAAAAACAAAGGGCGCGGCAAAGCCGCGCCCTTGGCGAACTCCAGAAGCAGTTCAGTTCTTCGTCTGGTCGACCAGCTTGTTCTTCTTGATCCATGGCATCATGGCGCGCAGCTGCTCGCCCACCTGCTCAATGGGATGAGCCGCGGTCAGGCGACGTCGTGCGGTCATCGACGGATAGTTGGTGCGCCCTTCGAGGATGAACTTCTTGGCATACTCGCCGGTCTGGATGTCCATCAGCGCTTGCTGCATCGCTGCGCGCGCCTCAGCGCCGATGACCTTCGGACCTGTCACGTATTCGCCGAATTCGGCGTTGTTGGAAATCGAGTAGTTCATGTTGGCGATGCCGCCCTCGAAGATCAGGTCGACGATCAGTTTGACCTCGTGCAGGCACTCGAAATAGGCCATTTCCGGTGCATAGCCGGCATCGGTCAGGGTCTCGTAGCCGGCCTTGATCAGTTCCACCAGGCCACCGCAGAGCACCGCCTGCTCGCCGAACAGGTCGGTTTCGGTTTCTTCGCGGAAATTGGTCTCGATCACGCCGCCTTTGGTGCCCCCGTTGGCGGCGGCGTAGGAAAGCGCGATGTCCTTGGCCTTGCCGGACTTGTCCTGATGGACGGCAATCAGCGAGGGCACGCCGCCACCGCGCAGGTATTCGGAACGAACGGTATGGCCCGGGCCCTTGGGCGCCACCATGATGACATCGACGTCATTGCGCGGCACCACCTGGTTGTAGTGAACGTTGAAACCGTGGGCGAAGGCCAGCGCGGCGCCCTTCTTCATGTTCGGCTCGACATCGCCGTAATACACGGTCGGGATGTTCTCGTCAGGCAGCAGCATCATGACCACGTCGGCATCCTTGACCGACTTGGCGACTTCCTCAACCTTGAGTCCGGCCTTCTTGGCCTTTTCCCACGAAGCCCCGCCCTTGCGCAGGCCGACGGTGACCTTGACACCGGAGTCCTTCAGATTCTGTGCGTGGGCATGGCCTTGCGAGCCATAGCCGACGATGGTGACTTTCCTGCCCTTGATGAGGGAGAGGTCGGCATCCTTGTCGTAATAGACTTTCATTCGATTTCCTTGATTTCAGTGATCAGACTTTGAGGATACGATCGCCGCGACCGATGCCGGACACGCCGGTACGCACGGTTTCCAGGATCAGCGCGCGATCGATGGCTTCGAGGAAGGCATCGAGCTTGGAGCCGTTGCCGGTCAGCTCGATGACATAGGTGGAATCGGTGACGTCGATGATGCGGCCGCGGAAGATATCGGCTATGCGCTTCATCTCCTCGCGATCCTTGCCGGCGGCGCGGACCTTGACCAGCATCAGTTCGCGCTCGATGTGGGCGGCCTCGGAAAGGTCTACCACCTTGACCACGTCGATCAGCTTGTTGAGCTGCTTGGTGATCTGCTCGATGACGTCGTCGGAACCGCTGCTGACAATGGTCATGCGCGAAAGGGAGGCGTCTTCCGTCGGCGCCACGGTCAGCGATTCGATGTTGAAGGCGCGTGCCGAGAACAGACCGGAAACCCGCGACAGCGCGCCGGCCTCGTTTTCGATGAGTATTGAAATGATGTGTCGCATGCTTACAGTTCCTCGGCCAGGATCATTTCCGAGAGCCCCTTTCCGGCCGCGACCATCGGATAGACGTTTGCCGTCTGGTCGGTCAGGAAATCCATGAACACCAGATCGTTCTTGTGCTTGGTGAAGGCCTCGCGCAAGGCCGGCTCGACATCGGCCGGGCGCTCGATCTTCATGCCGACGTGGCCGTAGGACTCGGCCAGCTTGACGAAGTCGGGCAGCGCATCGACATAGGATTCCGCGTAGCGGTTGCCATGGA
>JALHNN010000384.1:1957-3593 GCA_022843505.1 Sulfuritalea sp. | reverse complement strand
GCCGCTCTGATGGGCGGCGATGCCGGGGTCGAAAGCGTTCTTGGCGAAGGCAGCACGTTCTGGTTTACCGCCCGGCTCGCCAGGGGACGGCCGGCAGCCGTGATCCTGCCCGCACCGGCGGCGGCCGATGCCGAAACGGAACTGCGCCGCCGCTTCGCCGGTGTCCGTGTCCTGGTGGCCGAAGACGAACCGGTCAACCGGGAGGTGGCCGGTATGCTGCTCGCAGATGTCGGACTGGTGGTCGACATGGCAAGCGACGGCGAGGAGGCGGTGGCAAAGGCGTCTGCCGTCCGCTACGCCGTCATCCTCATGGACATGCAAATGCCGCGCATGGACGGCGTCGCGGCGACGCAGCGGATTCGCGCCATGCCCGGGGGCGGCGAGATTCCGATACTGGCGATGACGGCCAACGTCTTCGCCGAGGACCGGGCGGAATGCATCGCGGCCGGGATGAACGATTTCGTCGCCAAGCCCGTCAATCCCGATCAAATGTATGCCACGTTGCTGAAGTGGTTGCTCAAACGCCCGATTCAGCCTCCGTCACCCGCGCCGACGCACGACGCATGACGCGCTTGCGCCGGCCGGGAGGTTGAAATTTCCCGCCGGGCAGGGTAGCTTGCGTCCCTTCACGTTCGCCACCCCGAAGGAGACAGCATGAGCCACGCCATCCGCTTCCACCCCCCCGGCGGTCCCGAAGTCCTGCGCTGGGAAGCCGTCGGCGACGCGGCGCCGCTTTTGCCTGGGGAAGCACGCGTGCGCCACCACGCCGTCGGCCTCAACTACATCGACATCTACCACCGCACCGGCGCCTATCCGCTGCCCATGCCGTCCGGCATCGGCCTCGAGGGCGCCGGCGTGGTCGAGGCGGTGGGCAGCGCAGTTACCGACATCAAGGTCGGCGACCGCGTCGCCTATGCCGGCGGCCCGGTCGGCGCTTACGCCGAGGTGCGCAACATCCCCGCCGACCGCCTGGTCAAACTGCCCGACGCGATCGACTTCAAGACCGGCGCGGCGATGATGCTGCAGGGCATGACCGCGCAATACCTGCTGCGCCGCACCTGCCCCGTGCAGGCCGGCGATACCATCCTGATCCATGCCGCCGCCGGCGGCGTCGGCCTCATCGTCTGCCAGTGGGCCCGCGCCCTGGGCGTCACGGTGATCGGCACCGTCAGTTCCGACGAAAAGGCGGCGCTGGCGAAGGCCCACGGCTGCGACCACACGATCATCTACACGCGCGAGAACTTCGTCGAGCGGGTCAAGGAGATCACCGGGGGCAAGGGCGTGCGCGTGGTGTACGACTCGATCGGCAAGGACACCTTCATGGGCTCGCTGGAGTGCCTGCGTCCGCTGGGCATGATGGTGCTGTTCGGCGCCGCCTCCGGCCCGGTGCCGTTGTTCGACCTCGGCCTGCTGGCCAAGATGGGCTCGCTTTTCATCACGCGGCCGACGCTGTTTACCTACATCGCGCAGCGCAGCGACCTGCTGGCAATTTCCGGCGAGTTGTTCGACGTCGTCACCAGCGGCCGCGTGAAGATCGAGGTCAACCAGACCTACGCGCTGAAGGATGCCGCGCAGGCACAGATCGACCTCGTCGCGCGCAAGACCACCGGCTCGACAGTGCTGCTGCCTTGAACGG
>JALHNN010000384.1:0-1947 GCA_022843505.1 Sulfuritalea sp. | reverse complement strand
AATCGTTTCTCATAGCCAACCCCAAGGGCGGGGTAGGCAAGACCACGCTGGCGACCAACCTCGCCGGCTACTTCGCCCGCGAGGACAAGCGGGTCATGCTCGGTGACATCGATCGCCAGCAGTCCTCGCGCGAATGGCTGAAGCTGCGTTCGCCGGGCCTGCCGCGCATTGCGAGCTGGGAAATCGAACCCGACCAGCCGGCGCGTCCGCCGAAGGACACCACCCATGTGGTGCTCGACACGCCCGCCGGCCTACACGGCAAGAAGCTCGGCCATGTGCTGAAGTTGGTACGCCGCGTGATCGTGCCGCTGCAGCCGTCGATTTTCGACATCCTGGCGACACGCGACTTTCTCGACCGGCTTTGCGAGGAAAAGGAGGTCCGCCGCCAGGAGGCCTGCGTCGCCATCGTCGCCATGCGCGTCGATGCGCGCACCCGCGCCGCGGCCGAACTCGAACGCTTCCTCGCCGACACGGGATTGCCCGTGGTGGCCCACCTGCGCGACACCCAGAACTACGTGCAGGCCGCCGCCCACGGCATGAGCATTTTCGACCTGCCGCCCTCCCGCGCCGCGCAGGATGTCGAGCAGTGGCAGCCGCTGCTCGACTGGGTGCGGCAGCCGATTTAGCCGGACGACGGGGCGGCGTGCGGCAGCTTCCGCACGCCCCGCAAGGACTTCCGTGACCGCGGGGACGCAGGGGTAAAATCGGCGTGCCATGCCTGCCCCCGCCCCCGGCTTCGTCCACCTCCGGCTCCATAGCGAATACTCGATCACCGATGGCCTGACGCGCATCGACGAGGCGATCGCACAGGCGGCGGACGACGGCCAGCCGGCGCTGGCCCTGACCGACCTCGCCAACCTGTTCGGCATGGTCAAGTTCTACACCGCCGCGCGCGGCGCCGGCATCAAACCCATCATCGGCTGCGATGTCTGGATAGGCGACGAGGATGCCGGCGACAGGAACGACGCTCCGGCGCGCCTGCTACTGCTGGTGAAGAATCGCGGCGGCTACCTGCGCCTGTGCGAACTGCTCTCCGCCGCCTACCTGGCGCCGCGCCGCCACGGCCGCGCCGAGATCACCCGCACGCAACTCGCGGGCGTCTCAGACGCAGGCGACAACAGCGGGCTGATCGCCCTGTCCGGGGGACCGCTGGGCGACATCGGCCAAATGCTGGCCGCCGGCAAGATCGAACAGGCCGAAGTGCGCGCCCAGGCCTGGTCGCGGCTCTTCCCCGACAGCTATTACATCGAGGTGCAACGTCCCGGCGGGGTCGACGGCGCCGCCGCCGACGAGGTGCTGGTCGCCGCCAGCGCCGATCTCGCCGCGCGCCTCGGCCTGCCGCTGGTGGCCACGCACCCCGTGCAGTTCATCAGCCGCGACGACTACAAGGCGCATGAGGCGCGGGTCTGCATCGCCGAGGGCTACGTGCTCGGCGACAAGCGCCGGCCCAAGCGCTTCAGCGAAGACCAGTATTTCAAGACCCGCGCCGAGATGGCGGAACTGTTCGCCGACCTGCCGGAAGCCCTGGAGAACTCGGTCGAGATCGCCCGCCGCTGCAATCTCAGCGTCGAACTGGGCAAGAACCGCCTGCCCGACTTTCCGACGCCCAACGGCGAGCCGCTCGACGAGTTCCTCGGCGCCGAGTCGCGCGCCGGCCTCGAGCAGCGGCTGATCCAGCTCTACCCGGATCCGGCCGAGCGCGAAAGTCGGCGCCCGGCATACGCCGAGCGCCTCGAGTTCGAGATCCAGACCATCGTCAAGATGGGCTTCCCCGGCTACTTCCTGATCGTCGCCGACTTCATCAAGTGGGCCAAGCACAACGGTGTGCCGGTCGGCCCCGGGCGCGGCTCGGGTGCCGGCTCGCTCGTCGCCTATTCCCTGCTCATCACCGACCTCGACCCGCTGCGCTACGAACTGCTGTTCGAGCGCTTCCTGAATCCCGAGCGC
>JALHNN010000383.1:2798-3602 GCA_022843505.1 Sulfuritalea sp. | reverse complement strand
CGCCTGATCCGCAAACGGGTAGTTTTCATTCAGAAGTCATTTCAATCCGCACAGGAGAAACATCATGAAAAAGACCACCAAACCCGCCAAGCTCGACATCGGCATTTCCGACAAGGACCGCGCCGCCGTCGCCCAGGGACTCTCCGGCCTTCTGGCCGACAGCTACACGCTCTACCTGATGACGCACAACTTCCACTGGAACGTCACCGGGCCGCAGTTCAACAGCCTGCACCTGATGTTCATGGGGCAATACACGGAACAGTGGAATGCACTCGACCTGATCGCCGAACGCATCCGCGCCCTCGGCCACCCTGCGCCCGGCACCTACAAGGAGTTCGTCAAGCTGGCGACCATCAAGGAAGTCGAAGGGCAACCGAAGGCCATGGACATGGTGCGCCACCTGGTGGCCGCGCAGGAAGCCACGGCACGGACCGCGAGGAAGCTGTTCCCGCTGCTGGAAAAAGCCAACGACCAGCCGACCGCCGACCTGCTGACGCAGCGCATCGAAGTCCACGAGAAGACGGCGTGGATGTTGCGCAGCCTGCTTGAAGAGTAAGGAGCACAAACCATGAGCAACGAAGCGAAATGCCCCTTCGCCGCGCAACACGGCGCCCGCACCACGGCCAGCATGCAGTCGAACGCCGACTGGTGGCCGAACCAGCTGAACCTCGGCATCCTGCACCAACACTCGGCGAAGTCGAACCCGCTGGGCGCGGATTTCAACTATTCGGAGGAGTTCAAGAAGCTTGACCTCGCCGCGCTGAAGAAGGACCTCACCGCGCTGATGACCGATTCGCAGGACTG
>JALHNN010000383.1:0-2788 GCA_022843505.1 Sulfuritalea sp. | reverse complement strand
CGAAGGACTGGTGGCCGGCCGACTGGGGCCACTACGGCGGCCTCTTCATCCGCATGGCCTGGCACAGTGCCGGCACCTATCGCATCTCGGACGGGCGCGGCGGCGCCGGCACCGGCAACCAGCGCTTCGCGCCGGTCAATAGCTGGCCCGACAACGTCAACCTCGACAAGGCGCGCCGCCTGCTGTGGCCGATCAAGCAGAAGTACGGCAACCGGATTTCCTGGGCCGACCTCTACATCCTCACCGGCAATGTCGCGCTCGAATCGATGGGCTTCAAGACTTTCGGCTTCGCCGGCGGACGCGCGGACATCTGGGAACCCGAAGAGGACATCTACTGGGGCAAGGAAACCGAATGGCTGGGCGACAAACGATACAGCGGCGACCGTGATCTGGAAAACCCGCTGGGCGCCGTGCAGATGGGCTTGATCTACGTGAACCCGGAAGGCCCCAACGGCCAGCCCGACGTGCTCGCTTCCGGCCGCGACATCCGCGAAACCTTCCGCCGCATGGCCATGGACGACGAGGAAACCGTGGCCCTGGTCGCCGGCGGCCACACCTTCGGCAAGTGCCACGGCGCGGGTGATCCCAAGCTGGTCGGGCCCGAGCCCGAAGCAGCTGCGCTCGAAGAAATGGGCCTGGGCTGGAAAAGCGCCTTCGGCACCGGCAAGGGCGGCGACACGACCAGCAGCGGCATCGAAGGCGCGTGGACACCGAACCCGACGCAATGGGACAACGGCTACTTCGACATGCTGTTCGGCTACGACTGGAACCTGGTCAAGAGCCCGTCCGGCGCCTGGCAGTGGGTGCCGGCCAACGTCGCCGACAAGGACCTCGCGCCGGCCGCGCACGACGCATCGAAGAAGGTCACCACCATCATGACTACGGCCGACCTGGCGCTACGCATGGACCCGATCTACGGCCCGATCTCGCGCCGCTTCCACACGGACCCGCAGGCGTTCGCCGACGCATTCGCCCGCGCCTGGTTCAAATTGACCCACCGCGACCTGGGGCCCCGGTCACGCTACTTGGGCTCCGAGGTGCCGAAGGAAGTGCTGGTCTGGCAGGACCCGGTCCCCGCCGTCGATCATCCGCTGATCGACGCTAAGGATATCGCCGAGCTGAAGGCGAAGATCCTCGCGACGGGCCTGTCGGTTTCCGAACTTGTCGCAACGGCCTGGGCCTCGGCCTCCACTTTCCGCGGCTCGGACAAGCGCGGCGGCGCCAACGGCGCGCGCATCCGCCTCGCGCCACAGAAGGACTGGGAAGCCAACCAGCCCGCGCAACTGGCCAAGGTACTGGCCGCGCTCGCAGGCGTACAGAAGGCCTTCGGCAAGAAGGTCTCGCTGGCCGACCTGATCGTGCTCGGTGGCTGCGCGGCGGTTGAAGCCGCCGCCAAAGTGGGAGGCTGCGCCGTCACGGTGCCCTTCACCCCCGGCCGTACCGATGCCACGCAGGAGCAGACCGACGTCGTTTCATTCGCCGTGCTCGAACCCGTCGCCGACGGCTTCCGCAACTACCTGAAGGCGACAGGCGTGCCGGCCGAGCAACGGCTGCTCGACAAGGCACAGCTTCTGACGCTAACGGCGCCAGAGATGACGGTGCTGATCGGCGGCCTGCGTGCACTGGGCATCAGCCAGGGCTCCCATGGCGTATTCACCGCCAGGCCCGGCGTGCTGAGTAACGACTTCTTCGCCAACGTGCTCGACATGGGCACGGTATGGTTGCCGAGCTCCGACGCTGCTGAAACCTTCGAGGGGCGCGATCGCGCGTCCGGCAAGCCGAAGTGGACCGCGACGCGTGTCGACCTCGTGTTCGGTTCCAACTCGCAGTTGCGAGCACTTGCCGAGGTCTATGCCCAGGACGACGTGAAGGAGAAATTCGTGCGCGACTTCGTCGCCGCCTGGAACAAGGTCATGAACCTCGATCGCTTCGACGTGAAGTAACCAGGGCTGAGGCGCGGCGCGAAGTCAAGCTTCGGCCCCTGATCGGGGCCCTCGGCCGGCCTTGCATGGCCTACCGACCGGCGCGGGCACGGAGCAATGCTTCGTGACATTCCCCGCGCCGTGCCGCCAGCGCCGACTTTAAGGCATGAAATGCGAACTCCTCCAGCCTCTACTTCGGCGAGGCTGCAACACCCTCGCATTCATGACAGGGCACTCAGCCGCATCACCCGCCCGGCACGGGTGACGGCGTTCGACACGGTCTTGGGTTGGGCGCCGTTTCGCCGGCAATCAGGAAGCGGGCCGCGTCCGTCGCGCAGCAAGCCAGGTCGCTGCAAGCGCAACGGCGATCATGCCGAGAGTCAGCAGCACGTCGCCGCTGCGATCGGGTGCCAACAGCAGGACCACGCCCAATTCAAGCATCATCAAGCCGGAAAGCAGCTTGAGCAAACGGCCCTGTCGTTCGTCAAGCTTGCGGGCGCCGAGGGTGAAGGCGAAGACCGTGACGATCGCGGCCAGGGGTATCACGTAGATGACGTTGTAAAGGGCCAGGTAGGCATAGCGTTCGGCCACACCGGTCTCATGCAGGGTCAGCAAGCGGGTGAAGACCATCGGAAAGCCGGCGGTGCACAGCAGTTCGTAAAAATTCGCGGCAATTGCCAGCAGCGCGGTAGCGGCGACCATTGCCGGCAGACGCTCGGCCGTAAGGACGACGCGCGCGCGCCGAAAGATGTCCTGCCGCCCGCCGTCCGAAATAGACAGGCTCGGTCCCTGCTTGAAGGCGAAGAAGTCCTTGACGTTGAGGATGCCCATGACCACGGCAACAATTCCAGCGATCAGCGTCACCC
>JALHNN010000382.1 GCA_022843505.1 Sulfuritalea sp. | reverse complement strand
TCGAAAAAGAGGGGATTAGTGCAACGCCCAAGGTTTATCTGGGGATGGTCGCGAAAATTGCAATAAAGCCGCGTGTGCGTTGCAGCATCGAAAGTTCTTGACGCTGCTTGACAATATGCGTAAAACGCGAACCGTGTTTGGCTCAAGTTCCCCGCAGTGACCTACGGTCGTCTCAAAGCCTGTATTCGCAGCTCCTCTGAATCGCCGCTTGGCCCCCATTGCCTTTCCGAAATTGAACCAAAACATGCCCCGGCCGGGGTGCGGTGTTTTGCAGCCCGCAGCGGTGGCCGATTCGTTCGTTTTTGATTAAGGAAAAGTTACATGGCAACTGGTACTGTTAAGTGGTTCAACGATGCCAAGGGTTTTGGCTTCATTACCCCCGATGACGGAAGCGAAGACCTGTTCGCGCATTTCTCGGCGATCAACATGGCGGGCTTCAAATCGCTGAAGGAAGGTGAAAAGGTTTCATTCGACGTGGTGCAGGGCCCGAAGGGCAAGCAGGCGTCGAACATCCAGAAGGCTTGACGCATCCGTTTCGGTTCCAGTCTTTACCGGTTCCGAAAAACAAAGCCCGCCGCAAGGCGGGCTTTGTTTTTTCTGACTGCGATCGATCACATGCGATCGATCATCGCCTGGCCGAAGGCCGAACACTTGACCTCGGTTGCCCCTTCCATCAGGCGCGCAAAATCATAGGTGACGACCTTGTCCCCGATCGCCGCCTCCATCGCCTTGATGATCAGGTCGGCGGCCTCCACCCAGCCCAGGTGGCGCAGCATCATCTCGGCGGAGAGAATCAGCGAACCGGGATTGACATAATCCTTGCCGGCGTACTTGGGCGCCGTGCCGTGGGTGGCCTCGAAACAGGCATACAGATCGGAAATGTTGGCGCCTGGCGCGATGCCGATGCCGCCGACCTGGGCGGCGAGGGCATCCGAAATGTAGTCGCCGTTCAGGTTCAGTGTGGCGATCACGTCGTATTCGGCCGGGCGCAGCAGGATCTGCTGCAGGAAGGCATCGGCGATAGCATCCTTGACCACGATGCCATTCGGGAGCTTGAGCCAGGGGCCGCCATCGATCTCGACACCGCCGAACTCGCTTTTGGCCAGTGCGTAACCCCAGTCGCGGAAGGCGCCTTCCGTGTACTTCATGATGTTGCCCTTGTGCACCAGGGTCACCGACTTGCGCTTGTTGGCGATCGCATACCTTATCGCGGCGCGGACCAGACGCTCGGTGCCTTCCCGCGAAACCGGCTTGATGCCGATGCCTGAGGTATTGGGGAAACGGATCTTGGTAACCCCCATTTCTTCCTGCAGGAACTTGATGACTTTTCTTGCCGCCGGGCTTTCCGCCTGCCATTCGACGCCGCAATAAATGTCTTCGGTGTTCTCGCGGAAAATCACCATGTCGGTTTTGCTCGGGTCCTTGAGCGGCGAGGGGATGCCCTTGAAGTAGCGCACCGGGCGGACGCACTGGTAGAGGTCCATTTCCTGGCGCAGGGCGACGTTCAGGGAGCGAATGCCGCCACCGACGGGGGTGGTCAATGGTCCTTTGATGGAAACGGAATAGTCCTTGCATGCGGTGATCGTTTCCGCGGGCAGCCACACGTCCGGCCCATACAGGCGTGTGGCTTTTTCACCGGCGAAGACTTCCATCCAGGAGATCCTGCGTTTGCCGCCATACGATTTTTCGACGGCCGCGTCCACGACCTTTGTCATTACCGGGGTGATGTCGATGCCGATACCGTCGCCTTCAATGAAGGGAATGATCGGATTGTCCGGAATTGCCTGGCCGGGAACGATTTTCTGGCCCCGCGCGGGAACCTTGATCAGTGAGGCGCTCATGTCTGCTCCGTCGTCGTTGTAATGGAATGCTCAAGCAGCGCCCAGTCGGGATGTTTTCCCGGGGGGCTCGACGGATTATCCACCAAAGACTCGGGCCGGGTGCGACCTGCCTGACACACCGGTCAGGCAGGTAAGACCCGGCCCGGATTCAGCCTCGCGAGGGAGCGAAAATCGCGTTGAAAGTCGCGCTCGGGCGCATCACGGTCTTTACCTTTTCCGGGTCAACCTTGTAGTAGCCGCCGATATCGACACGGTGGCCCTGGACGGCCTTGAATTCGCCGACGATCTTCTCTTCGTTATCGGCCAGTGATTTTGCCAACGGAGCAAAATGGGCCGCGAGTTCCTTGTCTTCGGTCTGCGCGGCCAGTTCCTGCGCCCAATACATCGCCAGATAGAACTGGCTGCCTCGATTGTCGAGTTCGCCGGTCTTGGCCGACGGCGACTTCCTGTTGTCGAGGAGCTTTCCCGTCGCTGCGTCCAGGGTCTTTGCCAGCAGCGTAGCCTTCTTGTTGCCGGTCTTGATGCCGAGATCTTCCAGGGATACTGCCAGTGCGAGAAATTCCCCGAGGGAATCCCAGCGCAGGTGGTTTTCCTCGACCAACTGCTGGACGTGCTTTGGCGCCGATCCGCCGGCTCCCGTTTCATACATGCCGCCGCCGGCCATCAGCGGAACGATGGAGAGCATCTTGGCGCTGGTGCCGAGTTCCATGATCGGGAAGAGGTCGGTGAGATAGTCGCGCAGGATGTTGCCCGTCGCCGAAATGGTGTCGAGGCCACGGATCACGCGCTCCAGGGTGTAGCGCATGGCGCGGACCTGCGACATGATCTGGATATCGAGGCCGGTGGTATCGTGATCCCTGAGGTAGGTCTTGACCTTCTTTATCACCTCGTTCTCGTGCGGACGATAAGGATCGAGCCAGAAGATCACCGGCATGCCGGACTGGCGCGACCGGGTGACGGCGAGTTTGACCCAGTCGCGGATCGCGGCATCCTTGACCTGGCACATGCGGAAAATGTCGCCCTGTTCCACGTTCTGCGAGAGCAGCACTTCGCCGGTGGCAAGGTCGACGATGTTGGCAACGCCGTCTTCCGGGATCTCGAAAGTCTTGTCGTGCGAACCGTATTCCTCAGCCTGCTGCGCCATGAGGCCGACGTTGGGCACGGTACCCATGGTCTTCGGGTCGAAATTGCCGTGCCATTTGCAGAAGTTGATCATCTCCTGGTAGATGCGGGCAAAGGTCGATTCCGGCATCACGGCCTTGCAGTCGTAGGGCTTGCCATCGGCGCCCCACATCTTGCCGCCGCCGCGGATCATGGCCGGCATCGAGGCGTCGACAATGATGTCGTTGGGCGAATGGAAGTTGGTGATGCCCTTGGCCGAATCCACCATTGCAAGGGGCGGGCGGTGTTCCTGGCAGGCGTGCAAGTCTCGCTCGATTTCGTCGCGCAGCGACTCGGGCAGGGTCTTGATCTTGTCGTAGAGGTTGACCATGCCGTTATTGACGTTGATGCCAAGTTCGTCGAACAGCTTGGCGTGCTTCTCGAAAGCCTCCTTGTAATATATCTTCACGCAATGGCCGAAAACGATCGGGTGCGATACCTTCATCATGGTCGCCTTGACGTGCAGCGAGAACAGCACGCCGGCCTTGCGGCAATCTTCCAGCTCGCGCTCGTAGAACTCGCACAGCGCCTTCTTGCTCATGAACATGCTGTCGATGATCTCGCCGGCCAGCAGGCTGACCTTAGGCTTCAACACGATGGT
>JALHNN010000381.1:2565-3604 GCA_022843505.1 Sulfuritalea sp. | reverse complement strand
GCGCACAGGCGCCGGCCGCGCAACCTGCCGGCGCACCGGGTGTCCCGCCGCAGGCCGGCGCCCCCGCCGCGGCCAAAACGGAAGCGCCCCCTCCCGCCGCGCCCGAGATGCTGAGTCCCGCCGCCGAAGCCGAGCGCAAGAAGGTGGAGGAAGCCCAGCGCAAGGCCCGCGAAGAAGCCCGCCTGAAAGCGGAGCGCGAATCGCGCTGCATCATCCGGCCGGTGATGAGCGACGCCGAAATCGCCAGGTGCCGCTGAAGCCCGCGATTCGTCGCGCGGCGTACGCAACAGTGAATCGGGGGTCAGGCGCGGTCCGTCCGGACCGGGGCGGCCGCCAGCCAGCGTAGCAGTATCTTGGCGAAGATCGCCGGATTGACCGGCTTGCCGAGGAAATCGTCCATCCCGGCCTCGGTGCATCGCTGCCTGTCTTCGGCAAAGGCATTGGCCGTCATGGCAATGATCGGTGTCTTCGCGTGCCTGGCCAGCCGGCGAATGCGCCGCGTGGCGTCAAGGCCGTCCGTGCGTGGCATCTGCATGTCCATCAGGATGACGTCGTAATCGTTCTGCGTCGCCAGGTGCACGGCTTCCTCGCCATCTTCGGCTTCGTCGACCTGCATGCCAAGGTCTTCGAGCTGGAAGCGGGCGATCTCGCGGTTAATGGGTTCGTCGTCGGCAAGGAGGATGCGCGCACCGGCAAAGTCACGCGACCGGGCCGGGAGCCCGGAGTCGGAATTCAGCGGCATGTCCGCAGTGCTGCCCTTGTTCAGTTCGACGGTGAACCAGAAGGTGCTGCCTGCCCCCGGTGCGCTTTCCACGCCGACCTCGCCGCCCATGAGTTCGGCCAGGCGCCGGGTGATGGCCAGGCCGAGCCCGGTGCCGCCATACTTGCGGGTCGTCGAGTTGTCGGCCTGTTCAAATGCGCCGAACAGTCGCTTCAGGGGCTCCGCGGCGATGCCGATGCCGGTGTCCCGGACCTCGAAACGCAGCCGCGCCGCCTCGGGCGTTTCCCGTTCAATGTTCACGCGCAAGCTCACCGAGCC
>JALHNN010000381.1:2095-2555 GCA_022843505.1 Sulfuritalea sp. | reverse complement strand
GAAGTTGAGCAGGGCCTGCTGCAGGCGCGTGGCGTCCCCCCAAAGGCCGGAGGGCAAGGGCCCGCACTCGGTGCGCAGTTCGAGGCCCTTGGCCGCCGCACTTTCGGCGAGCATGGCGCGAACCCGGGCGACGATATCGGCTATCGACACCGGCGCCTCCGCGAGGCGGAACTTGCCCGCCTCGATCTTGGAAATGTCGAGGATGTCGTTGAGGATGCCCAGCAGATGCTCGGCGGAGCGGTCGATCTTTTCCAGCCTGTCCGCCTGCTGCGGCGTGACGCCGCCACGGCGCAGGAGGTGGACCATGCCGATGATGCCGTTCATCGGCGTGCGGATCTCGTGGCTCATGTTGGCAAGGAAGGCGCTCTTGGCCTGGTTGGCGGCGTCGGCCTGTTCGCGCGCCGCGACCAGTTCGGCGGTGCGCTGCTCGACCAGGGTTTCGAGGTGGTCGTGGTACGCG
>JALHNN010000381.1:0-2085 GCA_022843505.1 Sulfuritalea sp. | reverse complement strand
CGTCCAGTTCCCGCCGCAGGCGGCGCTCGTCGGTGATGTCCTTCTTGACCGCGACGTAGTGGGTGATCGTGCCGTCGGATCTGCGCAACGGGGTTATCGTTGCGGCCTCGACGAACTCGCTGCCGTCCTTGCGCCGGTTCACGAACTCGCCGCTCCACGATTGTCCCTGCACCAGCGCCGCCCACATCGCCGCATAGGTCTCGCGCGGGGTTCTGCCGGACTGCAGGATCCTCGGATTGCGGCCGACGGCTTCGTCGCGCGCATAGCCGGTGTAATCGAGAAAGGCCTGGTTCACATACTCGATCGCCGCGTTGGTGTCGGTGATCACGATGGCCTCGGCGCATTGCTCGACGGCAATCGACAGTTTCTGCAGCTGGATCTCGGTGAGCTTGCGCTCGGTGATGTCGGTCGCGGAGCCGGCCATGCGCGTCGCCCGGCCCGCCGCGTTGCGGATCGATTGGCCGCGCACCAGGAACCAGCGATGACTGCCGTCGCGGGCACGGAAGCGCGCTTCGACCGAGTATGGATGCCCTTGCTTCCAGTGGGCCACGAGCGCCGCGCGCACCTGGGGCGCGTCCTCGGGATGGACCATATCCAGCCAACTCCGGCGCGAGAGTTCATTCGCCTCGGTAGCGTAACCGAGCAAAGCCCACCAGCGGTCGGAGACAAAGCCTTGCCCGCTTTCCAGGTTCCAGTCCCAGATCGCGTCGGCAGAGCCGCCAACCGCCAGATCGAATCGCTCGCGGCTTTCCTGCAGTGCCGCCTCGCGTTCGGTCACCGCGGCGATGAGCCTGTTCACCGCGTTGATCAATGCGCCGACCTCGTCGTCGCGCCCCTGCGGCAGGGGGCGCAGCGGCGCGCCTTCCTCCACCGCCGTCGACAGCGTCTTGGCGGCACTCAGCATCTGCCCCATTTCGCGGCGCAACATCTCGCGGATCAGCAGCCCGGCCAGCACGGTCAGCAGCAGGGCGGCGACCACGAGGCGCATCTGGAAGGTGCGCACCGGGGCAAAGGCCTCGCTGGTGGGCAGGTTGACCACCAGGTTCCAGCCGGTTGCCGGGACCCCCTTGCTCGCCGACAGGACTTCGACCCCGAGTGGGTTGGTCAGCACCGCGGTTCCGTCCTGGCCCGCAAGAAAGCGATCGATCGCCGGATTGATCCCGATCTCCGGCAATTGCTCCATTACCCGTGCCCTTCCCGAACTGGTGATGACGATGCGGTGCCGGCGGTCGATCAGGAGATAGCCGCCCTCGCGACCATAGGCGCTGGCCGGAATCCGGTCGAGAAAGCTCGGCTGCCCGAGGTTGATCACGCCGGCGATGGCGCCGATTACCTTGCCATCCCTGTCGCGCACCGGCGCCGCCATGCCGATCACCGGCGCATCGAGTTTCTTGCCCAGGACCGGCTTGCCGATGGTCGCCCGCCCCTCGTTGATCGCGCTCGCCACCGAGTCGATGTCGCCGTAGTTCACGCCGATGCGACCGCCGCCCACCGGGTGTTCGGCAATGGCCGTGCCATCGGCGCCAAGGATCAGGATTCCGCCATTGAACCTGGCCTTGGTTACCGGGCGCTCGTCCAGCAGCCCCTGCAGCGCCGGCGTACCCTGGGCAAACAGCGGCGCAGCGGATTGGCCGACGGACGCGAGCAGCCTGAAGGTATCCTGGACGCTGTCGCCGATGTCTTCGGCGACGAAGGTGGCGGTCGAGAACTGCTGTGCGCCGAGCAGCTGCTCCATGTCGCGTTGCAGGGTACGGCCGGCGTACAGGGCCAGCGTCCAGATGGACGCCAGGAAGATGGTCAGGGTAAACAGCGTGACCCGGGTCTTGAGCGACCGCTGCCGATTGAACTTGCCGACCAAGCCTAATCTCCTTCCCTGGATCGACCAATGCTGCGACCGATGGGGGATGCTAGCGGAAAACTCCGGCCACGGGGCTGACCATGTTCCGAATCGACGACCGCCGTTCCAGAAAAAAAACGGGCGCCCCGCGGGGCGCCCGTTGCCTTGAGGCGGGTACGACTTACTGCGCGAGGTAATCGGTCACCGCCACCCAGCGGCCGTTCTGGATCTGGCCGACCTTGGACTTG
>JALHNN010000380.1 GCA_022843505.1 Sulfuritalea sp. | reverse complement strand
ACTGGGAAAAATCCCGCTCGATCTCGACCAGGTCGCGCTCCACCGCGACGATGTGTTCCTGCAGGAAACCGGCCAGGTTGTCGGAAATGGCCTGGTCGATGCGACCCAGCGTCGAATCGGGAGCTTCCGGAATCGTGAAGATCCGGTACAGGTTTTCCAGGTTGGCCTGGGCGGGTTCTCTTGTTCTTGGCATCGGTTTACGGCCGCCGGTTGTGCAAGGGAGGATAATCCACGAAAACCGCTGCGCGCGGGAAACGCGATTAACGCACGGAAGTGGAACGAAGATCAATCCGGCACCGGGTGGTTTCGCGCAGATTGCCGGCCATGAAGCGCAACCCGGTCGATTGACCGCCCCAGCCGCGGCCAGTAATATGGCGGTATGGCTATCACGATATGGGTACCCATATGAAGACCACCATCGAGATTTCCGTCCCCCTGCTGAACCAGGCCCGCAAACTGGCGATGCGCCAGGGCACCACCCTGCGCGCGCTGGTCGAGGAAGGCCTGCGCAAGGTGGTGGCGGAGAACCGCCGCCCCGAGGGCTTTCGCCTGCGCCAGGCCAGTTTCAAGGGCAAGGGCCTGCAGCCGCAGGTGGCCGACGCCGGCTGGGACCGGCTGCGGGAAATGGCCTACGAGGACCACGGCGGGTGATTGCGGTCGATACCAACCTGCTGGTCTACGCCCACCGCGAGGACTCGCCCTTCCACCAGCGCGCCGCCGCCTGCATCGCCGGGCTGGCCGAAGACCGCGCCACCTGGGCGATTCCCTGGCCCTGCCTGCACGAGTTCTTCGCCATCGTCACCCATCCGCGCATCTATGCCCCGCCGACTCCCCAGGACCGCGCCCTGGACCAGGTCGATGCCTGGCTCGAATCCCCTTCGCTGCTGTTGCTGGCCGAAACCGAATCCCACTGGCCGGAGCTGCGATCCCTGATCAGCGGCGCGCAGCTGGCCGGCGCCCAGGTCCATGATGCACGGATCGCCGCGCTATGCCTGCAGCACGGCGTGCAGACCCTCTGGTCGGCCGACCGCGATTTCGGCCGCTTTCCCAAGCTTTCCGTCACCAACCCCCTGATAGGCTGAGCCGTCCATGCAGCAAACCGAAAACCTCAATATCGAAGCCTTCGACCTCCTGCCCACGCCGGAGGAAGTCCATGCCCGAGTGCCGCTTTCCGATGCCGCCGCCGAGTCGGTGCTGGCGGGACGGCGCAGCCTGGAGCGCATCCTCGATGGCAGCGATCCGCGCCTGTTCGTCGTCGTCGGCCCCTGTTCGATCCACGACCCGGTGGCCGGCCTCGATTACGCCCGGCGCCTGAAGGCGCTGGCCGACGAAGTCGCCGACTGCATGCTGCTGGTGATGCGCGTGTATTTCGAAAAGCCGCGCACTTCGACGGGCTGGAAGGGCTACATCAACGACCCGCGGATGGACGATTCCTTCCACATCGAGGAAGGCTTGTTCAAGGCCCGCGAATTCCTCCTCAGGGTCAACGAGCTCGGCCTCGCCGCCGGCACCGAGGCGCTGGATCCGATCGCGCCGCAGTACCTCGGCGACCTGATCGCCTGGACCGCCATCGGCGCCCGTACCTCGGAGTCGCAGACGCACCGCGAAATGTCATCGGGATTATCGACGCCGGTCGGTTTCAAGAACGGCACCGACGGCTCGCTCGACGCGGCGGTGAACGCCATCATCTCGGCGGCGAGCCCGCACAGCTTCCTCGGCATCAACATGCAGGGCCGCTCCTGCGTGGTGCGCACCGCCGGCAACCGCTACGGCCACCTGGTGCTGCGCGGCGGCGGCGGTCGCCCCAACTACGACACGGTCAGCGTGGCCCTGGCCGAGGCGGCGCTGAAGAAGGCCAGGCTGGCGGACAACCTGGTGATCGACTGTTCGCACGCCAACAGCTACAAGAATCCCGAACTGCAACCGCTGGTGATGCAGGATTGCATCAACCAGGTGCTCGCCCAGCGAAAATCCGGCCACCGGTCCATCGTCGGCCTGATGATCGAGAGCTTCATCGAAGCCGGCAACCAGCCCATTCCGGCAGACCTGACGCAGCTGAAGTACGGTTGCTCCGTCACCGACGCCTGCATCGACTGGGCCACCACCGAATCCATGATCCGCGATGCGGCCAACGCCTTGCGCACACTCAACGCCTGATCCGACGAGACCCTCCATGAGCCTGATCCGCCCCTTCCGCGGCCTGCGCCCCGCCCCCGGCCGCGCCGGTGACGTCGCCGCACCGCCCTACGACGTGCTGTCCAGCGACGAGGCCCGAGTGCGCGCCGCCGGCAAGCCCTGGTCCTTCCTCCACATCTCCAAACCCGAGATCGACCTCGAGCGCGAAATCGACATCTACTCACCGGCGGTATATGCCAAGGCTGCCGAGAACCTGCAGAAGATGCTCGCTGCCGGCGTCCTCGTCCGGGATGGCAAGCCCTGCTACTACGCCTACCGCCTGACCATGGGCGAGCATGTCCAGACCGGCCTTGTGGCCGCCGCCAGCGTCGCCGACTACGACAGCAACCGCATCCGCAAGCACGAGTTCACCCGCCCTGACAAGGAGGACGACCGCGTGCGCCAGATCGAGGCCCTAAATGCCCAGACCGGACCGGTGCTGCTGGCTTATCCGTCTTCGGCCGAGGCCGATCGCCTGATCGCCGCTATGACGGCCGGGGAACCCGCCGCCGACGTCACCGCCGATGACGGCATCCGCCACCAGATCTGGGTGCTCGACGATGCCGCGCGGCTCGATGCCATCACGCGGACCTTCGACGCCATGCCGGCGCTCTACATCGCCGACGGCCACCATCGTTCGGCCGCCGCCTCGCGCGTGGCCGCGGCGCGCCACCGCCAGGGCGAATTGCAGTCGGCCGACCATTTCCTTGCCGTGATCTACCCGCAGCAGCAGATGAAGATCCTCGACTACAACCGCGTGGTCAAGGACCTGCACGGCCTCGACGAGGCGCAGCTGCTCGCCCGGCTCGCCTCCGACTTCGGCGTCGAGGACAGCCCGGGCCGCGTCCATCCGTCCCGCCCCGGCGAGTTCGGCATGTACCTGGCCGGACGCTGGCGCAAGCTGACCATCAAGCCGGAGCGCATTCCAGGCGACCCGGTCGACAGCCTCGATGTCTCGCTGCTGTCGGAATACGTGCTCGGCCCGCTGCTCGGCATCGCCGACCTGCGGCGCGACAAGCGCATCGATTTCGTCGGCGGCATCCGCGGCCTGGCGGAACTCGAAAAGCGGGTCGACTCCGGCGAAATGGCGGTGGCATTCGCCCTGCACCCGACGCGCATGGACCAGCTGATGGCGGTGGCGGACAGCAACCAGGTCATGCCGCCGAAATCGACCTGGTTCGAGCCCAAGCTGGCCGACGGCCTGGTCTCGCACGTGCTGGACTGAGGCTGAAACAGACACTCCCCTGGATACCGTCCGAACCTCCGGCGCGGACATTCCTCTGGATACCGTCCGCACCTCCGGCGCGGACATCGGCATAGGGGACGGCCATCATAGGCCGTACCCCTGCCACACCACCCGGCATGCGGGTCCGCACCGGGCGGTTCGAGAAGTTGAGGTCATGAGAGACGGGGTACGCCGAGTTTGTCG
>JALHNN010000379.1 GCA_022843505.1 Sulfuritalea sp. | reverse complement strand
GCCTGGCAGGCACAGCATATTGCGCTGCGCGCCGGCGGCGAATTGCAGGGTCTGCTGCCGCTCTACCGGCGCGGACATTCCTTCGGTGACTTTTCCCGCGACTGGAACTGGCCCTCGGCCTGGCAGCGCGCCGGCCTGGCCTACTACCCGAAACTTGTCAGCGGCATTCCCTACACGCCGTCGCCGGGGCCGCGCCTGCTGGTGCGCCGGGGCATCGCGCACGACGCCGTGGCGCCCGCCCTGGTCGAGGCGGCACTGGCCCTGACTGCCCACCTCAAGGCCTCCTCCTGGCAATGCCTGTTCGTCAAGGAGGCCGACCGCGCCTTGCTGGCGGCGGCCGGCCTGCTGATGCGCCGCGGCGTGCAATTCCACTGGTTCAATCGCGGCTTTCGCGATTTCGAGGATTTCCTCGCCGGGTTCACCGCAGCGAAACGCAAGAAGCTCAAACGCGAGCGCCGTGCCGTGGCGGAATCCGGCCTGCGCCTGGAAGTGCGCCACGGCGACGACATCGACACGGGGCTTTGGGCGGCGATCCACCGCCAGTACCGCGAGACGTTCTTCCGCTACGGCAACCATCCGGCCTTCCCCGCGGAGTTCTTTCCCCAGGTCGCGCAGGAACTGGGCAGGCAAGTGGTCGTCTTCCTCGCCTGGCGCGAACAGACGCCGGTGGCCTCGGCCATCTGTTACCGCGATGCCGAAACGCTATATGGCCGCCACTGGGGCACGGAAATTGAAGTTCCCGGGCTGCATTTCGAGCTCTGTTACTACCAGGGCATCGATTACTGCATCCGCAACGGCCTGGCGCGCTTCGAACCCGGCGCCCAGGGCGAGCACAAACTGGCACGCGGCTTCGAGCCGGTGCCGACCTGGTCAGCGTTCTGGATTGCCGATCCGGGCATGCGCCGCGCGGTGGCCGAGTTCATCGGCCGCGAAGACGCGGCGATGCAGGACTACGAAGCGGAAACGGCGTCCCGTCTGCCCTTTCGCCAGGACAGCGCGGCCGTTCAAGAAAATCAGTGATTGCCCGAAGCGATCGCGAACATGCGTTCGTTGCGCTTGATCCGTGCTTCTTCGACCGTCAGCCCGACCAGGCTCTCCGGGGGCAGGGGAACGTCCCAGTGCTGCTGGAACAGGTCCAGGTCCTGGCCGTTGTCAAGGTGAGCGCGGTAGATCTTCTCCTGCCAGGTCGGAGCATCGGGCAGGGAAACCAGTTCGACGGATTGGATGCGCATGGGTGGGGTCCTCTTGGTGGTGCGTGGGTTCTGCGTATCCTGCGCCCGGGCCGCCGGCCATGCAATCCCGAAATCGACGTGGATTACCCTCCTATTCCCAGCTCCGGGCCAGCATTTCAGGCCGGCAAGCCAGGAGTCGGCGCTGGCGACACGGCGATTCTCCGCGCCCGGGCCAGGGTTTGCCCCAAAGACCCGGCGGGCAGCGCTGGCTCGGGTCGGCGTCATGCGGTAGCATCAACGGGCGGAATACTCGGCACCGGCGCATCCGCCTCGCAAGCCGTCACCAGTCAGTCTCTTGGAAATCGAATGAAACGACCGTATTTTCCCGGCCTGCTTGCCGGCTCCAGCCTACGGGACGAATCGCGGGCGCAAGCGCCCGGCCCGCATGCGCCCTGCGCCCCGGGCGACCCCAACCGGGAAGGCCTGTCATGAACACGGCCGAAACAATGGCGGAGGAGCTTTTCCAGCGCGGCGACAGGGCCCATGACGCCCGCGACTTTGCGCTGGCGGAACGTCTCGTCCGCTCGGCTCTGAGCCTGAACCCGACCCACTGGCAGGCGCGCTATACCCTGGCCGTGATCCTGCAGGACCTCGGCCGCCATGCCGAAGCAGTACCGCTCTACGAGTCGGCACTGGCCGATCAGCCTGCCCATGTCAAGGCCCTCAACAATTATGGCGTGGCCCTGCAGTACAGCAAACGGCGCGAAGAAGCCATCGATGCTTTCCGGCGCGCGACGCGCGCCGATCCATCGTTTCTGGCAGCCGCCACCAACCTCAGCGGCCTGCTGGCGGAAACCGGGCGCACCGAGGAGGCGATCGCCGTCCTGACGCCGCTGTGCAATGCGGCGCTGCCCAACGTCTTCGACCTGAGGCGCGCGCTGATCCAGGCCCCGATCGCCGCGTCTGCCGAGCAGATCCGCTCGCGCCGGGCCGAAATGCTGGCGGATCTGAAGCGTATCGCGGCGAATCCTCCCTTGCTACAGGATCCGCTGCGGGAGGTCGGCCGCACCCCCTTCTACCTGGCCTACCAGCCGGACGGCGATCGGGAGTTGCTCGAAGCGCTTGCCGATCTCTACCGCAAGGCCTGCCCGGATCTGTCCTACGTCGCACCGCAATGCGCGGCTCCGCCAGCCAAACGCCACCACACACGCCACCGCATAGGATTCGCCTCGCTGTTCTTTTATGATCACTCCGTCGCGCGGGTCATGAGAGGCCTCATCGAGCGCCTGCCGCGCGATCGCTTCGAGGTCGTGGTGGTCTTTCTCGGCGCCGCCCCCGACGATGCCGTCGGTCGATCGCTGGTGCGAGCGGCGGACCGGATTGTCGAGGCGCCCTACTACATCGCCGCCGCCCGCGAGATGATCGGCGGCCTGGATCTCGACGCCCTGTGCCTGCCCGACTTCGGCATGGATCCGCTCAGCTACTTCCTCGGCTTCGCCCGCCTCGCCCCGGTGCAATGCACGACCTGGGGCCACGTCGAAACCTCGGGCCTGTCGACCGTCGACTGGTTCGTCTCCACCGAAGCCTGGGAACGACCCGATGCCGATGCCGATTACACCGAGCGCCTGCACCGCCTCAAAGGCGTCGCCTCGCCCTCCTACCTGATGCCCATCCCGGCCTCCCAGGGGCAGAGCCATCTCGCCTCCGGGGCCGACGGCGTCAATTTCGTCTGCTTTCAAGCCCTCTTCAAACTTCATCCGGATTTCGACCTCGCCATCCGCTCGATACTCGAGGCACTCCCCGGGGCACGCCTCCATCTGGTCCGCTCGCCGGAGCCGGCCTGGAATGCAGAAGTCATCGACCGGCTCGAGCGCACCCTGGGCGCCACCGCCGCACAGGTGGTCTGGCTCGACCCCATGAGCCGCGACGACTATCAGGCCACGCTCGAAGCGGCCGACATCGTCCTCGACCCGATACACTTCTCGGGCGGCAACACCTCGATCGAGGCCATTGCCGCGGGCACCCCGATCGTCACCCTGGAAGGCAGGCTGATGCGGGCTCGCTTCACCGCGGGCTTTTACAGGATCATGGAAATGGACGACATGATCGCGCACACGCCCGCCGATTACGTCCGGCTCGCGATCGACCTGGCCCGCGACGCCAGCCGTCGGCAGGATGTCAGACGCCGCACGGCCGAACGCCGCGGGCGGCTGTTCGAGGACCCGCGGGTCATTGACGGCTGGGCGGAGTTTTTCGAGACGGCGATCGAGGCTGCATCGCGCAAGTAGGGTCCTCGACTCCTGCACCCGGGATCGGCATCGCGATCGGCATAGGGGACGGCCATCATAGGCCGTACCCCTGCCACACCACCCGGCATGCGGGTCCGCACCGGGCGGTTCGAGAAGTTGAGGTCATGAGAGACGGGGTACGCCGAGTTTGTCG
>JALHNN010000378.1 GCA_022843505.1 Sulfuritalea sp. | reverse complement strand
GTACGCGCAGCGGGGGGCGCACGCGGCAGACCATGGTCGAAGCGGCGGTGACCAGCACCGTGCGCACCATCGGCTCCTCGCTCGGCCGCGAGATCGTGCGCGGCGTGCTCGGTTCCATCCTCGGCGGTCGCCGGCGGTGATGGTGCGGCGCCCCCTCGGCCTGCGGAGCGGCCTCGTGGCCGGGCGATGAAGCCGGCCGACGCGTCACGGGCGCTTGCCTGTCTCGCCTGCTGCTGGCTCGCGGCGCCGGCCGGCGCCGAGGGTCCGGCACCGCGCCAGGTTTCCGAGCAGGACTATTTCGGCGAACTGCCCGTCGTCCTCTCGGTCACTCGCCTGGCACAGCCGCTCAACGAGGTGCCCGGCTCGGTCACGGTGATCGACCGCGAACTGATCCGACGCTCCGGCGCGCGCGAGGTCGCCGAGGTGCTGCGCGTGGTGCCGGGCTTCCTCCTGACCTACCGCAACGGTGGCAACCCGCAGGCGAGCTACCACGCCGCGATGGACGTCTATGGCTCGCGCATGCAGGTCTATGTAGACGGGCGTTCGCTGTATTCCTCGTTTTACCTGGGCGACACCCACGTTGCCCTGCGCGGCATCGTGCTCGAGGACGTAGAGCGCATCGAGGTGTTGCGTGGTTCGAATTCGGCGTCCTATGGCGCGAATGCCTTCCTCGGTGTGGTCAACATCGTCACCCGCAACGCCGCCGACACCCGCGGGGCCATGCTGTCACTGACGGGGGGCGATGCCGGCGTCGAGGATGCGACGGTTCGCTATGGCTGGGGCGGCGAGCGGGCCAGTTTTCGCCTCACCGCGGCGCGGCGCAAGGATCAGGGCCTGACCAATGTGATCGATGACAACCGGATGGCGCGCCTGCAGTTTCGCGCCGACCTGACACCGACCGCTGCCGACGAGATCATGCTGCAGGTGGGCGTCGGCGAGCTCTGGCGCGGCGAGGGCGCCGGTACGGGGGGCAATCCGTTTCGCGACATCGGCAACGAAGATGCCCACTTTTCCCTGCGCTGGCAGCGACAACTGGCGCCTGACGAACAAGTCCAAATGCATTTGATCCATGAGCGGGAACGCCCCATCGATCGATTCATCGCTGTTCAGGGAGCCATCAGAGCGGTGGCCGATGCCAGCGGCCGCAGTCAGCGGACCGAGTTGGGCCTGCAGCATTCGCTGCGCCTCGACCAGGCGCTGCGCGTGGCCTGGGGCGGCGAATGGCGTCACGAAGCGGCAAGCTCGCAGGGGCTGTATTTCACCCCCGACACGATCTCGATGCACCAGTGGCGCGCCTTCGGCAGCCTCGAGTGGCGACCGCACCCGCAGTGGCTGTTCCAGGCGAGCGGGATGCACGAAGGCCACAGCTATACGGGCAGTACCCTGTCGCCGCGGCTTACGGCCAACTTCCACCTCCTGCCGGAACACACCCTGCGCGCCGGCGTCACGCGCTCGGTACGGGCGCCGACGTTCTACGAACTGCGCGGCGATACCCGCTTTTACAGCACGGCGGCGCCGTCGACCCAGGTAGCATGGACCTTCCTCTCCTCGGGCAGGGTGAAACCCGAAACCCTGATCACGCACGAAGTGGGTTACCTCGGCCGCTTTCGCGACCTGGGCCTGACGCTCGATGTCCGCGCCTTCCTCGAGCGCATGAATGACCGCATCTGGTTTGCGGCGCGGCGGGTTGGCGCGTTCACGCCGAACGATGCTGTGAACCGTCCTGGCCCGCACATCCACGGTTTCGAATACCAGGCCGACTGGCGCCCGTTTGCCGCCACCCGGCTGATGCTGGCCGAGGCACATACCCGCATCAAGCGGGGCGATTCCAGCGAGACGCGCGAGGCACCCTATCGCAACTCGACGCTGACCTGGCTGCAGCAACTGCCCGGCATGTATGAGCTGAGCGCTATCTACACCACGGCTTCGTCCTACCAGTGGGCCGGCGGCGGCGAAACGATCAACAAGCCGCGTCGATTCGACTTGCGCCTGGGGAAGACATTCGCGCTCGGCGCCACCCGCGGCGAGCTGAGCATCACCGCCCAGGGTGTCGATGGCGGTCACTCGGTTTACAAGGTGTCCCAGCGTTTCGACCGGCGCAGCTTCGCCACCCTTCGGCTGGATTTCTAGCCCGTGCGCCGCGGCGTTGCCATCCTTGTCACCCTGATCTTATGTCTAATGACATATGGATCAAATGCGGCGCCGCTTGCGGTTTGGGTCGCTCTTTCCGATACCGGCGGAGTGCATGCCGAGGCGGCGGAATCCCTGCGCGCCGCGTTCGAGCGCAATCTGCCGGGCCGCGTGGAATGGCGCATCGCCCATCTGAGCCAGTTCCACTCGGCCAGGCCGGAGCCGCAGTGGGTGGTGGCTGTCGGCACCGCCGCGCAGCGCGCGATGCAGGACCTGTTTGCGGATGACCCGACGCCACCGCCGCTGCTGGCGATACTGGTCCCGCGCCTCGCCTTCGAGCGCCTCGCCGACCCGGAACGCGTGCGCTCCGGCCTGCAATCCGCCGTATTTCTCGACCAGCCGCCGGCGCGACAGATGGAACTGGTCCGCCTCGCGCTGCCCTCGCTGCACAGCCTGGGCATCCTGCTGGGGGCCGAGTCGAAGGCGCATTTGCCGGCGCTGGAGCGGGCCGCGCGGGAACGCGGCATCCAGCTGCTGGCAAGCCAGGTGGTAGGGGACGGTCTGTTCCCTGCGCTGCAGGGTTTGCTGCCGCAGGTCGATGCGCTGCTGGCCGCGCCCGACCCCCATGTATTCAACGGCCAGACGGCCGCCAACATCCTCGCTGCCACCTATCGCCGGCGCCTGCCCCTGATCGGCTTTTCGTCGGCCTACACCCGTGCCGGGGCTCTGGTGTCGCTGCATTCGACGCCGGCCCAGGTGGGCGAGCGCGGCGGCGAGCTCCTGCGCCAGGCCTATGCCAGCCCCACGCTGCCGCCGCCGCAGTGGCCGCGCGAATTCGTCGTCACGGTCAACGCCGATGTTGCCCGCTCGCTGGGGCTGCCGCTGGACCAGGAGCAGCTCGCCGAACGCTTGCGCTTGAAGGAAAAGCCATGAACCGCGGATTGCGTACCCGCATCCTCTGGCTGGCCTTGCTGCCCGCCACCCTGGTGGCCGCGCTGCTGACCACCGTATTCCTGTTGCATTCGATCGACGGCATCGAACAGGGTTTGCGCACCCGCGGTACGGCGATTTCGCGCCAGCTGGCGACTTTGGCCGAGTTCGGCATTTTCTCCGGCCAGCGCCAGGCACTCGGGGCGCTGGCGGCTTCCGCGGCAGGCATCGATCCGGAGGTCCGTGGCGCCGCGATCCTCGACGCGAAGGGTGAGATTCTGGCGCGCGCGGGGGAGGTAAGCCCTGCGCAATGGCCCACCCTTGCAAGAATCGACGGCCGTCGCGTCGATCGCGACGTCCTCCTTTTCATCGAGCCCGTGTTGCAGCCGAAGCTTCCGGTCGACGACATCTACGGCGGGGTGGAATCCCCTGGGGCGGACGCGAGGCTCATCGGCCATGTCGTGCTCGAGTTGTCCTTGCGCGAATTGTCGGGACGCATCGCACGCCTGATTGTGGTCGCCTTTGGCATCGCCGCGCTGGGCGCCGCCCTGGGCGGCTGG
>JALHNN010000377.1:713-3636 GCA_022843505.1 Sulfuritalea sp. | reverse complement strand
CCCGAGAGGCAGAACCCCTGACTGCGGCGCTTGCGGCAGTTGACCGATGACATGAGCCAGACCCTGCAAGCCATCCGCGGCATGAACGACATTCTGCCTGCCGACGCCGAACTCTGGGAACAGTTCGAAGAGGCGGTGCGCGACTGGTTGCGGGCCTACGGCTACCGGCCGATCCGCATGCCCATGGTGGAACCGACGCCGCTGTTTGCTCGGGCGATCGGGGAAGTAACGGACATCGTCGAGAAGGAGATGTATTCCTTCGAGGATGCGCTAAATGGCGAAAGCCTGACTCTGCGTCCGGAAGGCACGGCATCCTGTGTTCGCGCGGTGTTGCAGCACAACCTGCTCTATGACGGTCCGAAGCGTCTCTGGTATATGGGGCCGATGTTTCGCCACGAGCGTCCGCAGAAAGGCCGCTACCGGCAGTTTCACCAGGTGGGCGTGGAGGCCCTCGGATTCTCCGGGCCGGATATCGATGCCGAACAGATCGCGATGTGCGCCCGGCTGTGGGATGACCTTGGGCTCACGGGGATACGCCTCGAAATCAACTCGCTGGGGCAAAGCGACGAGCGTGCGCGGCACCGTGCCGACTTGCTTGCCTACCTCCAACAGCGACAGGACATGCTCGACGACGATGCCCGGCGTCGGCTGCACAGCAATCCGTTGCGCATACTCGACACCAAGAATCCCGCCTTGCAGGGTCTCGTCGATGCGGCTCCGAAACTCATCGACTACCTTGGCGCCGAGTCCCTGCGCCATTTCGAAGGTGTGCAGCAATTGCTCAAGGACGCGGCGATTCCCTATCGGATCAATCCGCGACTGGTGCGCGGGTTGGACTACTACAATCTGACCGTGTTCGAATGGGTCACCGACCAGCTCGGGGCCCAGGGTACGGTATGTGCGGGCGGGCGCTACGACGGCCTGGTCGCCCAGCTTGGCGGCAAGCCAGTTCCCGCCTGCGGTTTTGCCATGGGCGTCGAGCGCCTGCTCGCTCTCTGGCAGGATCAGGGGCATCAACACGAGTCCGTCGTACCAGATGCCTACCTGGTACATCAGGGGGAAGCCGCCGGGCGCTTTGGCTTCAGGGTTGCCGAGGCGCTGCGCAGTGCCGGCTTCGCTATCCAGTTCCACTGCGGCGGCGGCAGCTTCAAGTCGCAAATGAAGAAAGCCGACAGCTCGGGCGCACCGCTGGCGCTGATCGTCGGCGACGACGAGGCGGCGGCAAATTCGGTCGGCGTCAAGCAGCTGAGGGGCGGCTTTGAGCAGGCCCCGGCACAGGTGACCGTGAATTTCGATGAACTTGCCGATCATCTCGGCACAATCCTTTTCCCCATGGAAGACGACGATGGCAACCTATGACCTCGAAGAACAGGAACAGCTCGACGAGCTTAAGACCTGGTGGAAGCTCTACGGCAATCTGGTAACCAACCTTCTGCTCGCCGTGGCGCTGGCCGCCGCCGGCTGGCAGGGCTGGACCTGGTGGCAGCGCCAGCAGTCGGCGCATGCCGCTGGCGTCTTCTCCGGCTTGCAGGCGGCAGCGATGCAGCGCGATGCCAAGCGGGTTCGTGAACTTGCCGGCGAACTCGTCGACAAGTATTCGATCACCGAGTATGCCGGCATGGGAGCGCTTCTGGCGGCACGGGTGCAGGTTGATGCCGGTGATCCGAAAAGCGCACGTGCCCAGCTGGCCTGGGCTGCGGACAACGCCAAAGATGCAGGAATGCGTGATCTTGCGCGCCTTCGCCTGGCCACGCTGCTGCTCGATGAACAATCCTACGATGACGCGCTGAAGCAGCTTGCGGCGGAGCCGGCGGCGGCCTTTGCGCCGCGTTTCAGCGAACTTCGCGGTGATGTCCATGCCGCGCAGGGCAAGATCGCGGAGGCGCGCGCGGCTTACGACGCGGCGCTGGCGAAGCTCGATTCCTTGGCCAAGGAAGACGAAGCGCGGCTGCGCGGCGGCTACAGGGACATCCTCCAGGTCAAACGTGATGCGCTTGGAGCCAACAAGTGAGGCGAATGCCTGCGGCAGCTGCCGTCCTCGCGGCGACGATCGGTATCTCCATCGGCGCATGTTCAACGGTGGAGAAGCTCAATCCATTCGGACCCAGCGGACCGAAAGTGAAGCCGACCGAGCTCGCACCGATACAAACCACGGCTGAACTCAAGCCCCTGTGGCAGGCGAATATTGGCGGTGCCGGGGAATACGTCTTTTCGCCGGCGGTGGTCGGCAGCAGCGTTTACGCCGCCGCGCGTGATGGTGGCCTGGTGCGAATCGACGGCGGCCGCCAGGTCTGGCGCGCTAGTGCCGGGCAGGTGATTTCCGGCGGTGTCGGCAGCGATGGCAAGGTGGTTGTGGTCGGGACGCCGAAGGGGGAAGTGCTGGCGTTCGACGCCGCCTCCGGCCGGGAGACCTGGAAAGCCCGCGTCAGTTCGGAAGTCCTTGCCGCGCCGGCTGTTGCCGACGGCTTGGTGGTGGTGCGTTCCGGGGATTCCCGCATCTTCGGTTTCGACGCCGCGGACGGCAAGCGCCGCTGGGTCTACCAGCGCAGCACGCCGGCCCTTTCGCTGCGCTCCAATGTCGGCGTAATGCTGGCGGGCAAATTCACGCTTGCCGGATTTCCGGCCGGGAAGTTGGTGGCAATCGCCAACAACAATGGTGCCTCGGTTTGGGAAGTGACCGTCGCGCTACCCAAGGGAGCCACCGAACTTGAGCGTGTCGCCGACGTCACCAGTTCCCCCGTGGTCAGCGGTTCCACCATCTGCGCCGCCGCGTTTCAGGGGCGCGTCGCCTGCTTCGAGAGCAATTCGGGCAATACCCTCTGGTCGCGCGAAATGTCCTCCAGCGTCGGCCTCGACATGGACAGCCGCTACGTCTATGTCACGGACGACAAGGGTGCGGTTCATTGCCTCGACCGCAACAGCG
>JALHNN010000377.1:0-703 GCA_022843505.1 Sulfuritalea sp. | reverse complement strand
AGCCAGTGTCTGGAAGCAGGACAAGCTTGGCTTGCGCGCAGTGTCGCGGCCGCTTGCGATCGGCAACCATGTCGCCGTCGCCGACTATCAGGGCTTCGTGCACCTGCTGCGGCGGGAAGATGGCGCCTTTGCCGCACGCATCGCCACCGACGGCAGCGCCGTGCGCTCCGAGCCTTTGCGCCTGGGCGATGCACTGCTGGTACAAACCGCCGCTGGCGGCCTGCATGCCATCGAAGCGCGCTGAATCCGTCAGGCAGCGCAGCGATGTGGCCAAGCCGTCAGGTTTGCGGCGTTCGCTGCCCGTGACATGAAGCCAACCCTGGTTATCGTTGGTCGCCCGAATGTCGGCAAGTCGACCCTGTTCAATCGCCTGACCCGTTCGCGAGACGCCCTGGTCGCCGATCAGCCCGGATTGACGCGGGATCGCCATTACGGACATGGGCGACTCGGCGATAAGCCCTTCCTGGTAGTCGATACCGGCGGATTCGAGCCGCAGGCCAAGGAAGGCATCGTGCATGAGATGGCGCGCCAGGCCGAGGCGGCGATCGCCGAGGCCGACGTGCTGGTGTTTGTGGTGGACGTGCGCAGTGGCCTAGTGCCGCAGGACAAAGTCATTGCCGAACTGCTGCGTCGCAGCGGCCGCCCCGTCCTGCTGGCGGCCAACAAGGGCGAGGGCATGGATCGCGCGGTGGTCGCCGCCGAA
>JALHNN010000376.1 GCA_022843505.1 Sulfuritalea sp. | reverse complement strand
AACCTCCACACGCATTCGCTCTGGAGCGACGGCAACGATTACCCGGAGATGATCGCCGACCGCTACAAGGCGGCCGGCTACCACTTCCTTGCCATCTCCGACCACAACGTGCTCGCCGAGGGCACGCGCTGGCTCGAACTGAAGGCCCCGGCCGTCGTGGCCGGCGCCGTGGTCCAGCCGGGCGGTGGCGCCGTGCTGGACCGTTACATCGCGCGCTTCGGCCCCGCCTGGGTCGAACAGCGCGAAACGGCCGGGAAAAAGGAGGTCCGGCTCAAACCCCTGGCCGAATACCGCACCCTGCTGGAGGAGCCCGGCCGCTTCCTGCTGATCCCCAGCGCGGAGATCACGTCAAAATGGTCCCGTCCGGCAACCGCCACCGAACCCGAGCGGGGCGGACCGGTGCACCTGAATCACACGAACCCGGCCGCCCTGGTCGCCGCGGTCGCCGCCGACAATGCACTCGAGATCATGCAGCGCTCGGTCGACGCCGTGCTCGAACAACGCGCCCGGACCGGCCAGCCGATGATGATCCACCTCAACCACCCCAACTATATCTGGGGCATCACCGCCGAGGAATTGATGCGGGTGCACGGGGAGAAATTCTTCGAGGTCTACAGCGGCCATCCCCGCGTGCACAACGCCGGGGACCACTCGCACCTGAGCACCGATGAGATGTGGGACGTGATCCTGACGCGGCGCCTGGCCGAACTGCACCTGGACGTGATGCATGGCATCAGCTCCGATGACGCCCATGACTACGACCAGTTCATCCTCGGCAAAAGCAACCCGTTCCGCGGCTGGATCATGGTCCGCGCGTCCCACCTGACCCCGGAGTCGATCATCCGGGCGATGGAAGCCGGTGATATCTCCGCCAGCTCCGGCGTGACGCTCGCCGAGGTCACCCGCACGGACCGGACCCTGGCGCTGGCAATTCAGGCCGAGCCGGGTGTGACTTATACGACGCGTTTCATCGGCACGCGCCGCGGTTATGATCCGGCCAGCCAGCTCATCGAGTCCGGTCCAAGCCGGAGTCTCCCGCACCGCCGCTACAGCAAGGACGTCGGCGCGGTCCTGGCCGAGGTGAAAGGCACCAGCGCCTCCTACACCCTGAAGGGCGACGAGATCTATGTGCGGGCCAAAATCATTTCCTCGAAGGAAAAGCCGAACGCCAGCGCCGCCGGCGAAGTGGAATGCGCCTGGACGCAGCCGCTGGTGAACGGGGCTTCACGATAGCTTACGTAGGGTCGCTGCTCGCCGGCGGACCTAGGCGCGGCGACAAGCGCCGGCCCTACAAAGAATCCGTAAACTTCCGGAATTCTTCCCAGTAGCGCGGGCCCGTGAAATCACCCAAGCCGGCGTGCGGGCCGCCCTCGACGAAAAGCTTCTGCTTCCGCGCGGCGACCGCCTCGTAGAGTCTCTCGCCATGCCAGAACGGCACGGTGTTGTCCGCCGTGCCGTGAATCACGAACACCGGCAGTTTCAGTTCCGGCATCTTGGCAAGGTTGACGAACTTGTCGCCCGGGAAGAGCGGGACGACCGTCATGACCCGGTAGGCGCTGACAAACGCACCCTGCAGCACCAGTCCGGCCGCCGGCCGTCGCAAAGCGAGCTCAACTCCCGGACCGCCGCCCAGCGAATAACCGAAGATGATGATGCGCTCCGCGGGAATCCCGAGCTTGGTCCGCATGTAATCATAGGCCAGCGCCGCGTCGCTCGCCGTGTTGGCCTCGGTGGGCACGCCTTCGCTGCGACCATAGCGCCGGTAATCGATCGCAAAGACCGCGTAACCCTCGGCCACGAACTGCGGCAGGTAGTCGTTGAGGCTGCCGAGGTCCTCGTAGTTGCCGTGCAGGTAAAGCAACGTGTATTTCGCCTTCGGGTTCGCCCAGTGGCGGGCGGCGATCTTCACGCCGTCGGGTGCGGTCAGCTGGAAATGATCGGGCCCGAGATCATATTTCACCGGCGGCCGCGGGAAAATCATCGCGAGCGACAGGAAATGCGCGCCCACGGCCAGCAGGACGTAGGCGATGCCGAACAAAATCAGGATGCGGCCGGCACTAAGGGCGAGTTCGGACATTTTGAGCATGCCGCGAACCTCTCACCGTCCCGCCAGCAGATCGCGCACGAGCGTCACCACCTGGTCGCGCGGGATCTCCCGCTCGGCCCGGTCGGCGAGGTCGCGGAGCTTGACGACGCCCTTGGCCAGTTCGTCGCCGCCGTAGATCAGGGCGAGCTTGGCGCCGGACTCGGAGGCGGCCTTGAACTGCTTGCCGAACGCCAGGTCCTTGAAGGGATACTCGACGCGAATACCGGCCGCGCGCAGCGCCTGGATGTCGGCAAAGGCCGCCTTGCGCTCCGCCTCGCCGCCGATGACCACGTAGACCTGGGGCGCGGTCCCGTGCGCCGGCGCCAGCCCGCGCTGCTCGATCAGCAGGCCGGTGGTCACATCGCCGATGGCAAAGCCCACCGCCGGCAGGTCGGCGTAACCGAGCTTCTTGATAAGATCGTTATAGCGTCCGCCGCCGGCCAGCGCGCGCAGATCGCCCTTCCGGTCGAAGGCCTCGAACACAAAACCCGTGTAGTAGGCCAGGCCGCGCACGACGCTCAGGTCGACCGCGATGAAATCAGCCAGGCCCATCGCCGAGACGCCGGCCAGCACCTTGCGCCAGTCGGTGAGCCGGGCGGCGAGTTTTTCCGAATTATAGGCCGCAAGCGCGGTTTCGAGCTCCGGCAGGCTCTTGATTTTCAGGAAGCCCAATACCTTGTCCTTGCGGTCGGCGGGCATGGCGCCGTGCGCCTCGGTGTAGACCTTGAAAGCATCATCGCCGGCCTTCTCGTAGCGATCGATCGCCGTCAAAACGCTGCGCGCCTGGGCATCGGTGAAGCCCAGCGCCTCCAGGTAGAAAAACCACAGATCGCGGTCGCTCAGGCGCACATAAAAATCGTCCTTGGTCAGGCCGAAGCCGGCCAGGCACTGGATGAGCAGGGCGATCAGCTCGATCTCGGCCTCCGGGCCGGCTTCGCCGAAGATATCAGCATTAAATTGGTGGAAAGCCCGCAAACGGCCCTTCTGGGCGCGCTCGTAGCGGTAGAACTCGGCGATGCTGAACCACTTGATCGGCCGTTTCAGCGCGCCGGCCTTCTCGCCGACCATCCGGCAGACCGTGGGGGTCATCTCGGGCCGGAGGGAGACCTCGCGGCCGCCCTTGTCGGTGAAACTGAAGAGCTGGGCCTCTATCTCGTCGCCTGACTTGGTCTTGTAGAGTTCGAGCGGCTCGAGGACGGGCGCATCGTATTCCTGAAAACCAAAGCTCGTGGCGGCCGAACGCCAGTTGCGGAAGATATGCTGACGGCGGGAAAAGTCTTCCGGATAGAAATCCCGGAAGCCCGGAAGCGACTGAAAGCCGGCCATGCCTCGCTGCGACTGGAGACGCGCTCAGGCCGAGGCCGGAGGCGGCGGGTTGCTGCGCAATTTCTCGAGGCTGAGCTGCTTGATCTTCTGCTTGAGAATCTTGCCCGACTTGAACTTCACCACGGCACGCTCCGGGATGACGACCTCGGTCTCGGGCTTGTTGGGGTTGCGGCCCACGCGGGCCTTGCGGACCTGCACTTCGAGCACGCCGAAGTTGCGGAGCTC
>JALHNN010000375.1 GCA_022843505.1 Sulfuritalea sp. | reverse complement strand
CGCGCGCGCGGCTTTTCGTCGGCGTCGATTCGGCGCCGATGCACATCGCCGCCGCCATGGGCACGCCGACCATCGGCATTTTCGGCCCTTCGGGCGATCGCGAATGGGGGCCGTGGGACAACGACGGCGGCGCGCGCCACCGCGTCGTCGCTTCGCTGACCCATCCCTGCCGCCCCTGCGGCCGCGCCGGCTGCGAGGACAGCAAGGTCAGCGACTGCCTGGTCACGCTGCCCGTGGCGCAGGTGCTCGCCGCCTGCGAAGAACTGCTGGCGATTTCGGTGGCGCCGCGCGCCTGACGGGAATCGCGATGAAGCTTGCCATCGTCCGGCAGAAGTACACGCCCTTCGGCGGCGCCGAGCGCTTCGTCGAGCGGGCCATCATCGCCCTGGCGGCGAAGGGCGTCGATGTCACCCTGGTCGCGCGCCAGTGGCAGGGCGAGGCGGCCGACGGAGTACACGGCCTGCGCCTGGCCCCCTTCTACCTGGGTCGCACCTGGCGCGACGCTTCGTTTTGTCGCGCCGTGCAGGGCCTGATCGCCGAAGGTCGCTTCGACCTGGTGCAGAGCCACGAACGCATCCCCGGCTGCGACATCTACCGCGCCGGCGACGGCGTACACGCCACCTGGCTGGATCTGCGCGGCCGCGGCACGGACCGCTTCGCGCCCTGGCATCGTTACACCCTGCGCGCCGAGGCGGAGATGTTCCGCCATCCGCGCCTGCGCGCCGTGGTCTGTAATTCGCGCATGGTGAGGGACGACATCGCGCGCCGCTTCGGCGTCGCCGCCGAAAAGCTGCACGTCATCCACAACGGCATCGACCTGGAGCATTTCCATCCGCGCCTGCGCGACGAGCAGGGTCTTGCGCTGCGGCGCAAGACCGGCGTCGATCCGGCAACGCCGCTGATGCTTTTCGTCGGTTCGGGCTACGAGCGCAAGGGCTTGCCGACGCTGCTGCGGGCCCTGGCGGAAATGCGCCGCAAGGATGCACTGCTCTGGGTCGTCGGCCGCGACAAGCAGGAAGCCCTGATGCGCAAGCTGGCGCAGACCCTCGGCGTGGATGGCCGCGTGATGTTTCTCGGTCCGCAGCAGGATGTCCGCCCCTTCTACGGCGCGGCGGACGTCTTTGCCCTGCCCACCATCTACGATCCCCTGCCCAATGCCGTGCTGGAAGCGCTGGCCTGCGGCCTGCCGGTATTGACCACCACCACCTGCGGCGCCGCCGAATTGCTGGATCCGCATAGCGGCACGGTGGTCGAGGCCGGGAATGCGCCGGCGATCGCCGCCGGCCTCGATGATCTGTGCGCGCGCGCGCCGACCATGCGCGATGCCGCGCGCGCAAGCGTCGCCCATCTCGAACTGGCGCAAATGGCCGCGCGCCTGATGGCGCTTTACGCCGAGCAGCTCTAGCCCGGCTGAACGCCGGGCCGGAGGGAGGCTTGCGGTAAAATGGCCCCCTTTTTTGCGGCCCGATTCCGATGACCCTGGAGGCTTCCACCAAGCCCGGCCCGGCGACCAGCCGCGAGATCTATTTCCGCCTGCTGGGTTATGTGCGTCCCTACTGGCGCGTGTTTTCCGTCGCCCTGGTCGGCATGGTGTTCACCGCTGCCGCCGAGCCACTGTTTCCGGCGCTGATGAAATCCCTGCTCGACGGCGACTACAAGTCCGGCGACACGTCCGCGATCTGGATCTATCCGCTGGCCATCGTCGGCATCTTCCTGCTGCGCGGCGTGCTGACCTTCGTCACCAGCTACGCCATGTCCTGGGTGTCGAACCGCGTCGTGATGGACATGCGCATGGCGATGTTCCGGCAGATGGTGGCGCTGCCCTCGGCCTATTACGAGCAGCGTTCCTCGGGCGCGCTGATGTCCAAGGTGGCCTGGGACGTGCAGGGCGTTTCCGCGGCGGCGACTTCGGTGCTGACGGTTGCCGTGCGCGACAGCCTGACTCTGGTCGCGCTGCTGTCCTGGCTGCTGTGGCTGAACTGGAAGCTGTCGCTGATCGCGATATTCGTCGCGCCGGCGATCGCCTTCGCCGTGCGCGGCGTATCCGGCCGCCTGCGCAGTCTGGCGCGGGATTCGCAAAAGGCCATGGGCGGGCTGACGCACGTCCTCGAAGAGGCCATCGAATGCCACAAGGTGGTCAAGATCTTCGGCGGCCAGGAATACGAGATTGCGCGCTTCGACAAGGCCAACCTGGCGTTGCGCGGCAACGCGATGCGCATGACGGTGGCGGCCGGCCTGAATACCCCGGTGGTGCAGGTCCTGGCCTCGATCGCGCTCGGCGTGGTCATCGCCATCACCCTGTGGCAGGTTTCGCAGGGCGAGACGACGCTGGGCAGCTTCGTTTCTTTCATCACAGCAATGCTAATGCTGCTGGCGCCGATGAAGCGCCTGACGGAACTGAGCGGGTCGCTGCAACGCGGGCTCGCCGCCGCGGAGAGTGTCTTCGAGATGGTCGACGAGCCGGCCGAGGCCGAGGGCGGCAGCGCCGAAATAGCGCGCGCCGCGGGCAAACTGGAATTTCGGGATGTCTGCTTTTCCTACCCGGGCGCGGAGAAGCCCGCCCTCGATCATGTCTCGCTGACCATCCAGCCGGGCGAAATGGTCGCCCTGGTGGGTGCCTCGGGTTCGGGCAAGACCACGCTGGCCAACCTCGTGCCGCGTTTCTACCGCGTCGATGGCGGCTGCATCCTGCTCGACGACATCGATATCGCGGAACTCAGGCTAAGCAGCCTGCGCGGCAACGTCGCCCTGGTGTCGCAGGAAGTGGTGCTGTTCAACGACACCGTTGCCGCCAACATCGCCTACGGGGCGATGGGTACCCGCACCAGCCGCGAGGAGATCGAAGCGGCGGCGAAGATGGCCTATGCCCACGAGTTCATCCTCGCCATGCCCCAGGGCTATGACACCTTGGTCGGCGAGAACGGCGTCAGGCTTTCCGGCGGCCAACGCCAGCGCCTGGCGATCGCCCGCGCCCTGCTGAAGAACGCGCCGGTGCTGATCCTCGACGAAGCCACGTCGGCGCTCGACACCGAATCCGAGCGCCAGGTCCAGGCCGCGCTGGAAACCCTGATGAGCGGGCGCACCACCCTGGTCATCGCCCACCGCCTGTCCACCATCGAGCGCGCCAACCGCATTGTCGTGCTGCGCCATGGCAAGGTGGCCGAGATCGGCAGCCACGCCGAGCTGATCGCCCACGAGGGCATCTACGCCCGCCTGCATCGCCTGCAGTACGAGCGCGAAGAGGACGCGGTGTGAGCGCCGCCCGCTGGGCCGCCCCAAGGGCGGCGGTGCCTGAGACCGGAGCCGCGCAGCGGCGAACCGGCGTCACCCCCTCGCTTGGCGAGGGGGGCGAAGGCGGGGTTTCGCGAAGCACCGCTTCGCGCCGCCGCAGCCGGTCGGCTGTGCAAAGCCGACCGTGGAACGGGGGGAGGGTGCTTCCGTGAGCGGGCTGTTCGTGGTCCATACCGAAGCTTCTCTGGGTTGGGGCGGCCAGGAAATCCGGGTGCTCTCCGAAATGGCCGGCATGATCGCGCGCGGCCACCGCATGCTGCTGCTGTGCCCGGCGGAAGCGCGCATCTTCGGCGAGGCGCAGGGGCGCGGCATCCCGGTCGAGGCCGTGGCCATCGGCCGCAAGCGGGTGGCC
>JALHNN010000374.1:2546-3644 GCA_022843505.1 Sulfuritalea sp. | reverse complement strand
TGGATTTCGTGCTCTACGAAGGGCGCGACCAGATTGCCGCGAATACCCAGAAGCTGATACAGGACATTCTCGATCGCTACAAGACCGGGATCCTGATCCGCTCCGTGAACATGCAGGGCACCCAGCCGCCGGAACAGGTGCAGGCCGCCTTTGACGATGCGGTCAAGGCCGGCCAGGACCGCGAGCGGCAGAAGAACGAAGGCGAGGCCTAAGCCAACGACGTACTTCCTCGGGCGCGCGGTGCGGCTTCACGACTGATGGAAGAGGCGACGGGCTATCGCCAGCGCATCATCGTCACGGCAGAGGGCGATGCATCGCGCTTCAAGCAGATTCTGGCGGAATACAGCAAGGCGCCGGAAGTCACTCGCAGCCGCATGTACCTCGAAACCGTGCAGCAGGTCTATGCCAACACCAGCAAGGTGATGCTGGATGCCAAGGGGCCGGGCAACCTGCTCTACCTCCCGCTCGACAAATTGATGCAGGCGGCCGGCGCGGTAAGCGCAGCGCCGGCGGCGGTCGACGTGTCCCCCGTGCCGCGCAATGTGCCCGGTGCGGCGGCAGCCTCGCCCGATGCGCCCCCGCAGACGGAACGGTCGGCACCGGGTGATGCCCGCGTCCGCGGCAACATTGGTTCGCGCGAAAGAGGGGAGCGTTGATGCAGCGCCATCTGTCATTCATCAGTTCCTTCATTTTCGGCGGGCTCGCCGTGTTTGCCATGACGGTGTTCACTGTCGACCAGCGGCAGTTCGCGATAATCTTCCAGCTCGGCGAAATCAAGGAAGTTGTCTCGGAACCTGGTCTGACCTTCAAGTGGCCGCTGATTCAGAACGTCCGGATCTTCGATAAGCGCATCCTGACGCTGGATACGCCGGAACCGGAGCGCTTCCTCACCGCCGAGAAAAAGCCGGTGCTGGTCGATTCCTTCGTCAAATGGCGGATCCACGACGTCAAGCAGTACTACGTTTCCGTCGGCGGTGACGAGACTCTTGCCAAGACGCGACTGGCGCAGACCGTAAATGCGGGACTGCGCGAAGAGTTCGGACGGCGCACGGTGCATGACGTGGTTTCCGGTGCGCGCGACGACATCATGGTCGTCGT
>JALHNN010000374.1:0-2536 GCA_022843505.1 Sulfuritalea sp. | reverse complement strand
CGTCGTCAAGAAAAAGGCCGACACCGAGATGCGGGCAATCGGCGTCGAAATCGTCGACGTTCGCCTCAAACGCGTCGATCTTCCCCCCGAGGTTTCGGAGTCTGTATACCGACGCATGGAAACCGAGCGCAAGCGCGTCGCCAATGAATTGCGTTCCGAGGGCGCGGCGGAGGCCGAGAAGATCAAGGCCAATGCCGATCGCCAGCGCGAAGTCATCCTCGCCGAGGCTTATCGCGACGCGCAGAAAATCAAGGGCGAGGGCGATGCCAAGGGGGCCGCGATCTACGGCCGGGCGTTCGGCGAAAATCCCGAGTTCTACGCGTTTTATCGGAGCCTCGAAGCCTACCGCGGCAGCTTCAGGAACAAGAGTGACCTGATGGTGCTCGAGCCCAATTCCGAGTTCTTCAAGTACCTGAAGAGCAGCGGCAAGGGCAAGTGATCCTGGCTGGTTTGGGCGATGCTGAATACGCTGCTGCTGGCTTTCGCCCTGATGCTCGTCATTGAGGGCCTGCTGCCCTTTCTGGCACCAAAGGTGTGGCGCGAGACCTTTCGTCGCGTAACGGAACTCAGTGACGGGCAGATCCGCTTCGTCGGCCTGAGCTCATTGCTGGTCGGTGTCGTAATGCTGACGGTATTGCGCTGATCGCCATGGCAAACAGACGCTGGCTGCTGCCCGAGGCAATTGAAGACCTGCTGCCGCGCGAGGCTTCCCGCGTCGAGTCGATGCGCCGTTGCATTCTTGACGAGTTCGCCTCGCATGGCTACGAACTGGTCATTCCGCCCCTGATCGAATACGTCGAGTCCCTGGTCAGCGAACGCGGCGAGGACCTCGATCTGCGTACGTTCAAGGTGGTCGATCAGTTGTCCGGGCGCAGCATGGGACTGCGCGCGGACATCACGCCGCAGGTAGCGCGCATCGATGCCCACTTGCTGAACCGCCGCGGTGTCACGCGCCTTTGCTATTGCGGCAGCGTACTGCATACCTTGCCGGCCGGATTCAACGCCACGCGCGAACCGTTGCAGATCGGCGCCGAGATCTACGGTCATGCCGGGCTGGAAGCGGACATCGAGTGCGTGCGCCTCCTCGCTTCCTCGCTTGCTCGCTGCGGCATCGTCGCCTCCCGGATCGATCTGGGCCATGTTGCGGTGTTTCGTGCCCTGGCGGGCCAGGCCGGCCTCGGCATCGCGGCCGAAAAGGAATTGTTTGGCGCCCTGCAGGGCAAGGACGTCCCGGCGGTACACGAGCTTGTTGCCGGTGTCGCCGAACCGGTCAGAACAGCAATTCTGACCCTGCCCGAGCTCTATGGTGATCGCCAAGTGCTGGATCGGGCAGCGCAGGTACTACCGGCCTTGCCGGAAATCGCGGCGGCATTATCCGATCTCAGACGCTTGGCCGACGCTCTTGCTGATCTTCCCTTGGGTTTCGACCTGGCTGATCTGCGCGGCTATCACTATCACAGCGGTGTAGCCTTTGCCGCCTATTGCGCCGGCAGTCCGTCGGCGGTGGCGCTCGGCGGACGCTATGACGATTTCGGTCGCGCGTTCGGGCGCGGTCGCCCCGCCACCGGGTTTTCCATGGATCTGCGGGAACTGGGCCGCCTCTCGCCGAACGGTGTCGTACGAGGCGCGATCGCCGCGCCCTGGCCGGAAGATGATGCCTTGCACGCCGAAGCGCAGCGCCTGCGCGCTCTCGGCGAGCGGGTCGTACTGGCTCTGCCGGGTCATGACGGATCCTGGCGCGAAGCCGGTTGCGACCGCGTCCTGGTGCGCCAGGGCGACCGCTGGACAATTGAGTCGCTTAAGGAAGACTGATATGGCAAAAAACGTCGTGGTTGTCGGCACCCAGTGGGGTGATGAAGGCAAGGGCAAGATCGTCGATTGGCTGACTGACCATGCCCAGGCGGTAGTGCGCTATCAGGGCGGACACAACGCCGGGCATACCCTGGTGATCGGCGGCAAGAAGACCGTCCTGCACCTGGTGCCTTCAGGCATCCTGCGCGAAGGAGTCACTTGCTACATTGGCAACGGGGTGGTACTTTCCCCCGAGGCGCTGATCAAGGAACTCGACGAACTCAAGGCCGCCGGCGTTGATGCCGACGCGCGCCTGCGCATTTCCGAAGCCTGCCCGCTGATCCTGCCTTACCACCAGGCGCTCGACATTGCCCGCGAGGCGGCCAAGGGCGCGAAAAAGATCGGCACGACGGGACGCGGCATCGGTCCGGCCTACGAAGACAAGGTGGCGCGCCGCGGTCTGCGCGTGCAGGATCTGCTGCGTCCCAAGCGCTTCGCCGAAAAGCTGGGCGAAGTCCTCGAGTATCACAACTTCACGCTGAAGAACTATCTGGGTGCCGCGACCGTCGATTTCCAGCAGGTGCTCGATGGCGCGATGTCCATGGCACCGCGTCTGACGAAGATGATCGCCGATGTGCCGCGCTCGCTTTACGAGGCGCACAAGGCGGGTGCCAATATCCTGTTCGAGGGCGCGCAGGGCACCCTGCTTGACATCGATCACGGTACCTATCCGTATGTCACCTCG
>JALHNN010000373.1 GCA_022843505.1 Sulfuritalea sp. | reverse complement strand
TGCGCACCCAGGTCGGCACCGAGGAGATCGCCGAGGTGGTGTCACGCGCCACCGGCATCCCGGTGAGCAAGCTGATGCAGGGCGAGCGCGACAAGCTGCTCAAGATGGAAGACAAGTTGCACAGCCGCGTGGTCGGCCAGGACGAGGCCGTGCGCCTGGTGTCCGACGCCATCCGCCGTTCGCGCGCGGGGCTCTCGGAGGAAAGCCGGCCCTACGGCTCCTTCCTCTTCCTCGGCCCCACGGGCGTGGGCAAGACCGAGTTGTGCAAGGCGCTGGCCGAGTTCCTCTTCGACGCCGAGGACCACCTGATCCGCATCGACATGAGCGAGTTCATGGAGAAGCACTCGGTCGCCCGCCTGATCGGCGCGCCGCCGGGCTACGTCGGCTACGAGGAGGGTGGCTACCTCACCGAGCAGGTGCGTAGGAAGCCCTATTCCGTGATCCTCTTCGACGAGGTCGAGAAGGCCCACCCCGATGTGTTCAACGTGCTGCTACAGGTGCTCGACGACGGCCGCATGACCGACGGCCAGGGCCGCACCGTGGACTTCAAGAACACCGTGATCGTCATGACCAGCAACCTCGGCAGCCAGATGATCCAGCAGATGGCCGGCTCGGACTACCAGGTGGTGAAGATGGCCGTGATGGGCGAGGTCAAGACCCACTTCCGTCCCGAGTTCGTGAACCGCATCGACGAGATCGTGGTCTTCCATGCACTGGACGAGAAGCACATCGCCGGCATCGCCCGCATCCAGCTCAAGTATCTCGAAAAGCGCCTGGCGCGGCTGGAGATGAGCATGGAGGTGTCCGACTCGGCGCTCGCCCTGATCGCCGAGGCCGGCTTCGACCCGGTGTTCGGTGCCCGGCCGCTCAAGCGCGCGATCCAGGAGCGCATCGAGAATCCGCTTTCACGGCTGATCCTCGACGGCACGCTGGGCGCCAAGGACCGCGTCAAGGTCGAGGCGAAGAAGGGGCAGGTCAGCTTCACCAAGGCTTGAAACCGAGGCTTGAAACCGGCGTGGCTCCGGCGTAGTATAACAACCGTTATAACTTCGCCGGAGCCCGCCATGCACGTCCTCAAACTCACCCAGATCGGCAATTCGGTCGGCGTCATCCTGCCCAAGGAAGTGCTCGCCAACCTCAAGCTGGAAAAGGGCGATTCGATATTTATCACCGAGACGCCGGACGGCTACGTCGTGACTCCGCACGACCCGGCATTTGAGCAGCAAATGACCGAAGCGCAACGCATCATGAAAAAGCGCCGCGCGGCACTGCGTGAATTGGCGAAGTGAGCAACTGGGTATGGATCATGCGCGGCGTGGTGATCGCTGCGCATCATGAGCAATTGGCGGAGCACGGTGGCGCGGTCGGGTTTCGCGACGCGGGACTTCTGGAATCCGCCCTGGCACGTCCCGAAAATCTTGCCGCCTATGGCGACCCCGATGTGGCATCGCTCGCTGCCGCGTACGGGTTCGGGATCGTTCGCAACCATCCCTTCGTGGACGGCAACAAGCGCGCGGCGCTGATCGCAACCGAACTGTTCCTCGCCCTGAATGGCTTCGACCTGGTTGTCGACGATGCCGAATGCGTGCTTGTCGTGCTGGCGCAGGCCGCCGGTGAACTCAAGGACGAGGAGTTCGCCGCCTGGCTGCGCGGCCACATCGAGGCGCGCCGGCCGAAAGCCTGATCAGCCGGCCTCGGCCGCCTTCCACGCCGCCACCCGCGGATCCATGAAGCGCCGCCACAGCGGCGGCAGCAGCGCCAGCAGCACCAGCGAGGCGTAGCCGCAGGGCAGCTGCGGCGCGTCGTCGTGGTGGCGCAGCAGCTGGTAGCGCCGCGCCGCGTAGGCATGGTGGTCGGAATGGCGCTGCAGGTTGAGCAGCGCCAGGTTCGACAGGTGGTGGCTGTCGTTCCAGGAGTGGCGCGGCGTCACCCGCTCGTAGCTGCCGTCGGCGCGTCGGCGGCGCAGCAGGCCGTAATGCTCGATGTAGTTCACGAGTTCCAGCAGCGTGATGGCGACGAAGGCCTGAATCGCGAAGAAGGCCAGGCCCGCAGCACCGAGCCACTCGGTCATGCCTGCCGCGAACAGCAAGGTCAGCCCGTGCCACAGATACATTTCATTGCGCCAGTGCCAGGCCGGCAGGCCCCGCGCGCGCAGGCGCGCGCCGGCCAGCTGCCAGGCCCGCAGCGGATTCACGAGGAAGGAGCGCAGCAGGAAGGCATAGGCGGATTGCCCCAGGCGCGCGGTCGAGGTGTCGCGTGGCGTGGCGACATCGACGTGGTGGCCGAAGATGTGCTCGACCTTGAAGCCGCCGTAGGCCACCAATGCCAGCAGCACGCCGCCGACATTGCGTTCCAGCGCCGTCGGCTTGTGGATGAGTTCGTGGGCGAAGGTGATGCCGATCGCGCCGCCGATGATGCCCACGGACAGGGCCAGAGCCAGCGCCGCGGCGATGCTGTCCTGGCCCAGCGCGACAAACACCGGGGCGGACCAGGCCAGCATCGCGCCATAGGCGGGAAGCGCGGCCAGCGGCAGCCGTTTGTAGCCGGGATCGGCGGCAAGCGCCGCTCCGTCCCCGGCGGCAGGATTGCGGGTGTCCCGCCCGAGCCAGGCATCGAGCAGCGGAAACACCACGAACACCCAGAACGGCGTCAGCAGGTTGCCGAGCCAGGCCGGGCCGAAGGCGTTGCCCAGCCACCAGCCGATGACGGGCAGGCTGAGGAATTGCAGCAGAATGAACCAGGCACGCCGGCGATCGAAGGGTGCGGAAGCCATGCCATCAATGTAGCACCATCGCCAGCGCGGCACCGCCGACGATGCCCCGATGGCCTAGCTACCGTGCGGGTTGCCGCGGCCGCGGGTCCAGCCGGTGTGGCGGCCATTGTTGCCCCAGGCGCTCGTGGCCGCCGCCGTCTGCGTCGTCCGCTTGCCCTGCCAGGCGGCGTGGCGCTCCTGGTTCGAGCGGTGCCACGAGGCCTGCCCGTCATGGTACGACCCGGACCAGGATGCGCGGCGATCATGGCCCCAATCACTGCGGCGGTAGTCGGTGCTGCTGGCTTGGTGGCTGCGGAGGTCCTGGCGGCGCTCGCGCAGGTCGTGGTGCAGTTCCGCCTTGTCGCGGCGGATCTCGGCCAGGTCGTGGCGAATTTCCCTGCGTTCGCGGTACATGCCGGCAACGTCCCCGTTGGCGCGGGCGCGGGCATAGTCGGCGCGGTTGCGTTCGAGTTCGCGGTAGTCGCTGCGCAGTTCCTGGCGGTCCTGGCGGATTTCGCTTCCCCAGCCTTGCGCTTGTGCCGCGGTTGCGCCCAGCGTCAGCAATGCAATCGCAATAAGCCTGGCCTGAAATGTGTTTCCCTTCATGATCCTTCTCCTCGTTGTGTCGGACGGCGCCCGTGCGTCGTCCATGGCGGCATCCTCGCCGGGGCGGCGCCCCGCGTCTGTGAGCAAGTGTCAGCGGATATTTCGGCGCGCGATATCGGTTAGCATCGGCCGATGCCCGATACCCGCCCGCTCCGCGCCGATGCCGCCGTGATTGCGCTGGTCGGCGTCGCCCACGCCACCTCGCATCTGTTTCACCTTTTGTTACCTCCGCTGTTTCCGCTCTTGATGCCGGACTTCGGTTTCGGCTACACCGAGGCCGGCTTCCTGATGACCGT
>JALHNN010000372.1 GCA_022843505.1 Sulfuritalea sp. | reverse complement strand
ATACTTGATGGACTTCCTTGAAGTGAAAGGGGTTTTATGCATTCCCACCGTTTCGTGAGATATGCATTCAAGATCAAGACGCGACTGGGCGTGGTGGTGGACAACCTGATGATCCACGGCAGTGACGAACACGATGCCCAGCGCAAGTTGCGCCAGATGTATCACGGCTGCCAGATCATGGAATGCGTCTGCCATCACGGCAGCGTGCGCATTCCGGTGGCCAGCTTCGAGGACGTGGCGAACATCATCGTTCGCTGAGCCGCAGGGCGGCTTCCGCTGCAGGCTTCCCTCAGAGGAAGCGTGCCGCCCGCAATTCGCGCATCAGTTCGAGGTAATCCTGCGCGCCCCGGCTGCCCGGCTGGTGGGCGAAGATATCCCGGTTCATGGCCGGTGCCTCGGCCACGGCGACGTTCTCGGAAATCACCGTCTCGCAGAGTTCCGCGCCGAACTGCGCGCGCAGGCGCTCCTGTACTTCGAAACTCATCTTGCGCCGGCGGTCGAAGCGCGTCAGCAGATAGCGGCGTTCGATGCGCCGCTTGAGCACGGGTTCCAGCGCCTTCAGCGTGTGCTCGATCTGCAGCGCACCGCGCAGGGAAAGAAAGTCCGAGGACACCGGCACCAGGATGCGATCGGCGGCGAAGATCGCGTTCAGCGAAAGCACGCCGAGGAAAGGGCAGCAGTCGATGAGCACGCATTCCTCGACCGCATTTGTCTCCAGCGACTGGAGGCCCGCATTGAGGCGGTTGAGGATGGTCGGCCCCTTGCCGAATACCGAGTCGACCTTGATCAGTTCGGCGTGTGCGGGAATCAACCGGCCGATGCCCTGCCAGGCGATGGCCAGATCGTCCAGCGGGCGATTGTCCTGGAACAGTGCGAAAACGCTGTTGTGCGCCTCGTTCGGGGCGTTGCCGTGGATCGAACTCAGGTGCGCCTGGGGATCGAGATCGACCAGCAGCGCCGAGAGCGATTCACGCACCGCGGCCGCAGCGAGATTCAGCGCCGTGGTGGTTTTGCCGACCCCGCCCTTCTGGTTGAAAACCGCCATGCGCACAACCGTGATCCTCCATTGCCCCGCTCTGTACAGGGGCTGCGTTTTCACTTAGTATAGAGGCGTTTGCAAGCACGGCGGCCGCGTTGCTCCTCGGCCGCCGTATGTTTTTTGCGTGGAGCTTTTTTGCGGTCGCAACGCCTGATGCCGACCAGGCTGGCATTGCTTCACTGAAACCATGTTTTCGCGGAGTGCTTTCATGCCGCATCTGATGAACACCTACGGGCGCCTGCCGGTCGCTTTCACCCACGGCACAGGCTGCCGTCTTTATGACGAGCAGGGCAAGTCCTACCTCGATGCCCTGGCCGGAATCGCGGTGAATACCCTGGGCCACAACCATCCGCGCCTTGCTGCGGCGCTGGGGGCACAGGTCGCGCGCCTGATCCATGTTTCCAACATTTATCGCGTTGCCGAAGCCGAAGCGGCCTCGGATCGCCTTGCCGCCATTTCGCGCATGGACGAGGTCTTCTTCTGCAACTCCGGTTGCGAGGCCAACGAGGCGGCGATCAAGCTGGCACGGATGTACGGACACCAGCAGGGCATCGAACAGCCCGCGATCATCGTCATGGAGCACGCCTTCCACGGCCGTACCCTGGCGACGCTCTCGGCCACCGGCAATCGCAAGGTGCAGGCCGGTTTCGAGCCGCTGGTCGCCGGTTTCGTGCGCGTGCCCTTCGACGATTTCGCCGCCATCGAGCAGGTCGCCGCCCACAACCCGAACATCGTCGCCGTGCTCTTCGAGCCGATCCAGGGCGAAGGCGGCATCAACATCGCCCACCATGACTACCTGAAGGCCCTGCGCAGGATCTGCGACGACCGGAAGTGGCTGTTCATGGTCGACGAGGTCCAGTGCGGCATCGGTCGCACCGGGGTCTGGTTTGCCCACCAGCATGCCGGGATCCTGCCTGACGTGATGACCCTGGCCAAGGGCCTCGGCTCCGGCATGCCCATCGGCGCCTGCCTGGCGGCGGGACGTGCCGCCGGCGTCTTCAAGCCGGGCAACCATGGCTCGACCTTCGGCGGTAATCCGCTGGCCTGCGTCGCCGCCTTGACCACGCTCGATGTCATCGAATCCGATCAGCTCATGGCGCGCGCCACCGTGCTGGGCGAAGCCATTCGCGGCGGCCTGCGTGCTGCGTTGGCCGGTGTTTCCGGGGTCGTAGACATTCGCGGTGACGGCCTGATGATCGGCATCGAGCTCGACCGCCCCTGTGGCGATCTGGTCAAACAGGCGCTGGCCGGCGGACTGCTGATCAACGTCACCGCCGAGAAGGTGGTGCGCCTGCTGCCGCCCCTGGTGATGAGCGATGCCGAGGCCGGTGAGCTCGTGGCCCTGCTCGGCGCCCTGATCAAAGACTTCCTCGGAGCCTGATCATGGCGGCGACGCGGCATTTCCTGCAGCTCAAGGATTTCACGCGTGAGGAACTCGACTACGTCTTCGAGCGCACGCGCATCATCAAGGCCCGCTTCAAGGCCTACCAGCGCTACTGGCCCTTGCAGGATCGCACGCTGGTGATGATCTTCGAGAAGGCCAGCACCCGCACGCGGCTGTCCTTCGAGGCCGGCATGCACCAGCTCGGTGGGTCGGCGATCTACCTGAACACGCGCGACTCGCAACTTGGGCGCGGCGAGCCGGTGGAGGATGCGGCCGAGGTGATCTCGCGCATGAGCGACATCGTCATGATCCGCACCTACGAGCAAGAGATCATCGAGCGCTTCGCCAGCCATTCGCGCGTGCCAGTCATCAACGGACTGACCAACGAATACCACCCCTGCCAGATCCTCGCCGACATCTTCACCTTCATCGAGCACCGCGGTGCGATCCAGGGCAGGACGGTGGCCTGGATCGGCGATTCCAACAACGTCTGCAACACCTGGCTGCAGGCGGCCGAGATCTTCGGCTTCCGCGTCCATGTGTCGACACCGCCCGGCTACGAGATCGAGCCGGAGCGCGCTGGCCTGCACGGACGCGAGCACTTCCGTGAATTCGCCGACCCGATGGAAGCCGCGCGTGACGCCGATCTCGTCACCACGGACGTGTGGACCTCGATGGGCTTCGAAGCCGAGAACGAGGAACGCCTGCGCGATTTTGCCGACTGGCAGGTCGACGCCGAGATGATGGGCGCAGCCAAACCGGACGCCCTGTTCATGCATTGCCTGCCCGCCCACCGTGGCGAGGAGGTGGCGGCCGAAGTCATCGACGGTCCGCACAGCGTGGTCTGGGATGAGGCGGAGAACCGCCTGCACACGCAGAAGGCTTTGATGGAATTCCTGCTCCTCGGCAGGGTGAATGATTGAACGCAGGACTTTTGCACGACAGGAAGACGAAATGAGCGACAAGAACAAAGTGGTGCTTGCCTATTCGGGCGGGCTGGATACCTCGGTGATTCTCAAGTGGCTGCAGGATACTTACCAGGCGGAAGTGGTGACCTTCACCGCCGACCTCGGCCAGGGCGAGGAGCTCGAACCGGCACGGGCCAAGGCGGTCATGCTGGGGATCAAGCCGAAGAACATCTTCATCGACGACCTGCGCGAAGAATTCGTCCGCGACTTCGTCTTTCCCATGTTCCGCTGCAATACCGTCTATGAGGGCGAATACCTGCTCGGT
>JALHNN010000371.1 GCA_022843505.1 Sulfuritalea sp. | reverse complement strand
GGCGCGGGCAAGGATGGCGATACCGGGGTTCATCGCCGGCTGTCGTTGAGTTTCCAGTCGTAGTCGAGGAAGTCCAGCTTGTAGTCGCCGGCGCGCAGCTTCGCCTGCGACTCGGCGGTGGCCGCCAGCTGGGTGGCATGGCGTGCAAACAGGGTCTTCAGCGAGTCGTAGCCCTTGTGCCCCTTCTCAAAATCCTTGCCGTACCAGTCGAAGATCTTCGACACCAGCAGCCTTCCCGAGCCGGCGTCGTAGCGATTGCGCGAGGCATCGGCGAGGAAGCGCTTCATGCCGTCGTCGAGCTGGGCGTCGAGCTTCTCCGCAGTGAAGGCCTCGGGGCGCAGCATCGGGCAGCCGATCGAGGCGCAGACCACACCGGCATGGATGCGCGGGTCGTCGAAGGCGCCGGGGGCGCGGATCAGGCCGTGCTCGATGTCGTCGAGGTGGCGTTCCTGTCCCAGCAGGCTGAAGAACTTCTTCTTCCACGGTGAGGAGAACACCGAGCCGAGGTCCTTGATCGATCCGAGGTCGGGGTATTTCGTCAGGATCAGCTCGAGGGTGAAGGCGTTGTAGGCATTGATCAGGAAGGCCAGGCGCTGGGCCTTGTTCCACTTGCCGTACTCCGCTTCGCTGACGGCCGTGAGGGTGCCGAGGTAGGCTTTCAGCGTCGCCTGTTCGGCCTTGATGGCGGTGTAATCCACCGCGCTGGCATTGCCGTTCGAGAATGTCTTGACGTGCTTCGCCAGCAGGGCGTTCCAGGCCGCGTGGGTGTGGTCGAAGCCTTGCGCGCGGACCAGCGTAGCCGACAGGATCAAAAAAAGTCCCAGCAGGAACCTGCGCCGCGTCATGTCATTCTCCGCGCCGCCAGGCATGGAAGCGCGCCACCCAGTGCAACAGGCCTTCCGGCGCATGGGCCTTCTTCCAGACGCCGGCAACGTATTTGTTGGCCTCGGCCAGGGTCGGGTAGATGTGGATGGTGCCGAGGATCTTGTTCAGGCCGATGCCGTGCTTCATCGCCAGCACATACTCGGCGATGAGATCCCCCGCGTGCTCGCCGACGATGGTCACGCCGAGGATGCGGTCCTTGCCCGGCACCGTCAGCACCTTGATGAAACCATGGGCCTCGCTGTCGGCGATGGCGCGGTCGAGGTCGTCGATGTCGTAGCGCGCCACCTCAAAGGCGATGCCCTTTTCCCTGGCCTCGGTTTCGTTGAGGCCGACGCGCGCTACCTCGGGCTCGGTGAACGTGGCCCACGGGATTACCGAGTAGTCGGCGCGGAACTTCCTGAAGGGGTCGAACAGCGCATTGACGGCGGCATACCAGGCCTGGTGCGCGGCGGTGTGGGTGAACTGGTAGGGCCCGGCGACGTCGCCGCAGGCGTAGATGTTGGGATAGGTGGTCTGCAGGAACTCGTTGGTGTCCACCGTGCGCGTGGTGGCGACGCCGATCTCCTCCAGGCCGTAGCCCTTGAGGTTGGCGACGCGGCCGACGGCGACCAGCACGGCATCGAAGGGGATGCGTACCTCGCGGCCTTCGTGTTCCGCGATCAGGGTCTTTTCGCCGTTCTCTGTGGTGAAGCGCATCGCCTTGTGGTTGAGCAGCACGTCGACGCCTTCCTGGCGGAAGCGCGCGGCGACGAGCTCGGAGACTTCCGGATCTTCGCGGATCATCAGGCGCGGCAGCATTTCGACCTGGGTCACCGTGTTACCCAAACTCGCGCCGAAACGGGCGAAGGCCTGCGTCAGTTCGCAGCCTATCGGCCCGCCGCCCAGCACCACCAGGCGCCTGGGCAGTTCGCGCAGCTCCCAGACGTTGTCCGAGGTCAGGTAGCCGACTTCCTCGATGCCGGGGATGGGCGGCACGAAGGGGCGTGCGCCGGCGGCGATGACGATGCTGCGCGTGCAGAGTTTCCCGGTGGCGCCGTTGTGGCGCACGAACTCGACTTCCCAGGGCGATACGATCCTTGCGCTGCCTTCGATGACCTCGACGCCCAGCCCGGTGTAGCGCTCTACGGAGTCGTGTGGCTCGACGGTCTTGACCACGCGCTGCACGCGCTCCATGACCTCGCTGAACTGAAAGTCGGCGCTGGCACCACGGCGAAATCCGAACTCCTCGGCGCGCGCGACGTGGGAGAGGAACTTCGCCGAGCGAATCAGCGCCTTCGATGGCACGCAGCCGGTGTTGAGGCAGTCGCCACCGAGCTTGTGCTTCTCGATCAGCGTCACCTTGGCCTTCACCGCGGCCGCGATGTAGGCGGTGACGAGGCCCGCGCTGCCGCCGCCGATGACGATGATGTTGCGATCGAACTTCGCCGGCCGGGTCCAGCGCGCATAGACCTTCTTCGCCCTGACGCCATCGACGATCTTCTTCGCGATCAGCGGGAAGATGCCGAGCAGGGCGAAGGAGCCGATCAGCGCCGGCGAGAGTATGCCCGACAGGCTGCTGATGCCGGCCAGCTGCGTGCCCGCATTCACGTAAACGATGGTGCCGGCGAACATGCCGACCTGGCTGACCCAGTAGAAGGTCCAGGTGCGCATCGGCGTCAGGCCCATCACCAGGTTGATCATGAAGAAGGGAAAGGCCGGCACCAGGCGCAAGGTGAACAGGTAGAAGCCGCCGTCCCGTTCCACACCGCGATCGATCGCCGCCAGCCGCGGGCCGAAGCGCGCCTTGACCCAGTCGCGCAACAGGAAGCGCGCGGCGAGGAAGGCCAGCGTCGCTCCGAGGCTTGAGGCGAAGGACACCAGCACCGTGCCCCACAAGAGGCCGAACACGGCGCCGCCGGCCAGGGTCATGATCGCCGCGCCGGGCAGGGACAGCGCCGTGACCGCGACATACACGGCGAAGAAGATCGCCGCCGCCAGCCAGGGGTTGGCGGCCCGGTAGGCTTCGATCGCCGCCTGTTGCGACTTTAGCGTGTCGAGGCTGAAGAAGCGGCCGAGGTCGAGCGCGAAATAGAGACCGACAGCAATGGTGACGCCAGCAATCACCAGCAGTTTGCGCATGGACAAGGCAGTCTCCCTTGAAGGGTTGGTTGAAAACGGCTTGCCGGGAAGGTTCGCCCCGGGACTTGCTATCTCGGATGCTACTGCCTGCGAAAAGGCCGAGACCCGGGGGGCCTTGCTGCTTCGTCGGCAGCATGGTTGGAAGCTTACATCGGGGTGCGTTCCGGCGGCGCCAAATTCAGGACGGCGAACCGCCGCCTAGATTATCTTGAAAGCCTTGGCCAGATAGTCGAAGAACAGGCAATACAGGGCAATGGGCAGAGGCAGGCCGAGCAGCGTGCCAAGCAGGTAGTGACGGAACCTGACGCCGGACATTGCCAGCGTGTAGTTGAGCGCGGGCACGGTCTGGAACAGCACACGCAACAGCGCGATGCTCGTCACCGGGCGGCGGTCGAGTCGGCGCAACAGGGCGACCGCAATCCGGTTGTCCAGTCGGCGCAGCGCGTCACCGCCGACGATGCGAATGGTCAGGAAAGTCACCACGCAGGAAATGCTTGCCGCAATGTAGGTCGCCAGGCCTCCGAGGCCGCGTCCCAATGTCAGCACTGCCGCGGCGAGGAACAGCCAGCCGGGAATCTGGATCAGGTTGCCCAACGCGAACAGCAGCACGAAGACCAGCAGGCCGCTGAGCCGGTTTTCGAGGATCTGTTGCTGCAGGTAGGCGAGG
>JALHNN010000370.1 GCA_022843505.1 Sulfuritalea sp. | reverse complement strand
GCCATTGCCGGTGTTGCGCCATTCCGAGAGCGAGATCAGCCGCCTGCGGGAAGACGAGGAAAACACCAACGGCCGGATCCTGGCCGGAGTGATCCTCCACGATCCCCTGCTTACGCTACGCGTCCTGGCCTATATCGAGGAGCATCGGCGCAAGCGCCAGACCACCGACATCACGACCATCGACCGCGCGATCATGATGATCGGCATTACGCCATTCTTTCGCGCCTTCAGCGAACTGCCGATCATTGAAGACCGGCTGCGGGACTATCCGCAGGCCCTGCTCGGCCTGCTCAAGACCATCGGCCGCGCGCGCCGGGCCGCCCACTGGGCCCGCGAATGGGCCATCCTGCGCCGCGACATGGACGTCGATGAGATTACGCTGGCGACCTTGCTGCATGACGTGGCCGGGATGATGATGTGGCTCTACGCACCGAAGATGGCCTTGCAGTCCCGTGACGCACAGCGCGCCGCGCCCAACCGGCGCTCGGCGCTGATCCAGGAGGAGGTCTACGGCGTCCCGCTGTACAAGCTCAAGCTCGCCCTGGCCGAAACCTGGCGCCTGCCGGCCCTGGTGGTCCAGCTGCTGGATCACCGCCACTCCGAGAATCCCCGCGTACGCAATGTCAAGCTTGCCGTCGATCTGGCGCGCCACTCCGCCAACGGCTGGACCGACCCGGCCCTGCCTGATGACTTCAAGGGCATACGCGACCTACTGCATATCAACCAGGAAGCACTGCTGCGACATCTCGATGTCGGCGAGGAAGAGGCGCAACTGATCCTCGCCATGGAGCCCCGCCCGACGCCTGAAGGCAAGGACGCGGCTGCGGGCTGATTCAGGGCGCCTTGCGCCCCTTCATGCCGACCAGCAGCGCTTCACCGATTCCCAGCTCACGCAACTTCGCACGTGCGGCGTCGGCTTCGGCGCGCGTGGCGAAGGGGCCAATGCTGACCCGCGCCTCGATGGTGGCCTTGAGCCCCGCCTTCTCCAGTTTCGCGCGCAATTCCTCGGCATTGGCGAGATCGCTGAAAACTCCGAGCTGCAAGGCGAGGGGCTTTTCCGCCGGGCGCTCCGGCGCCCGCGACAGCGGACGCACCGCCTGTGCCGGCTCCTGACTGCGCGGTATGGCCTCTGCGGCGGCCGCGGGACGGGACGCCGGCGGCTCGCGCGCATCAGATCGCGGCGGCTGTGGCGGCGCGGCCGCCTCGGGCGAGCGCATCAGCGCGTGCCGGCCCGTGGCCGGCCGGGTCAGCGGCTTTTCCCCCGGCCCGGCCGGAGGGGCACTCCCCTGCGGCGTCGCGCTGCCTTCCGGAACCGTCGCTGCGAGAGTGCTGGCTACGGTCTCCTCCGCCGGGGCATCCGGGCGGCTCTGTTCCGACTTGATCGTGTCCGTCACCTGCGGCCGTGGCGCGGGGACGGCCGGCGTCGGAGCGGGCGACGTACTCGCACTCGTTTCGGGCGCCGGCCCGGGGGCGTTCATGCGATCGAAAACGGCAAGACTTGCCAGCAGGCCGGCGAGAATGACCACGGCAAACACTATGCGTCCCAGCAGCCGGCGTTTCAGCGCCGCGTAGTCGTCGTCAGGCTGCACACCCGTCATCTTCCTGCCCCCGTCTCCAAGCTAGCTGCGAGGCGAATCGAGGTCGAAGTCAACCTCCCCGCTGAACTCCCGCCGCGCCAGTGCCGCGACCAGTTCCGCCTCGCCTATCGAAATGCCGCAGCGAGCGGCAATTCCTGACGGCAGTTCACCACGTTCCGCCAGACTCATGGCCTCGGAATAGATGGGGGAAACATTGTGTTTTGCCTTGAGCTGTTTGACTTCCTCGTCCAGATGGGCGACTTCCGCCCGGAGCTGGGCCATCTCGCGCCGCAGGCCCTGAACCTCGAGCTCAAGCGATGACTTGGCCAGCTGGCCGGCGAAATCCCGGTCTGATATCTCGGGCCCCATCGTCACCGGCTCGGTGCGCTGCGGGTCGAGGATCGCCTCAGGCGAGACTTGCGGGGAGGTCCTGACCGCTGCGGGGGGCCGCCGGCGCAGGCGCAGCACCAGGATGACCAGGTAGACCGCCACCAGTACGACGCAAAGCCAAAGGAGATCGCGCAATCCCGGCACGGCAAGATCATTCATGGCACGAGTGAGAAATACGAAAGTCGGCGATGGGGGTACGGCGATCAGTCATTGGCGGCGGGCAAACCGGGGCGCTGGAAATCCTGGTGGATGATACCTCCGAACCCGATCGCCATGCCCGTGCCGAAGAGCTTCCCGGAGTGACGCCCAGCGCTACACGAAGCGACAGTGGCGGCGGCAGCGGCACTTTGCGCAGACGGGCATGGCGGCAGGCCGCGTTTCGGGGTAGTGTGTTCGCTTTTTGTCTGGATGTGCCTGTGAAACTCGTTATTTTGCTTGCCCTGGCTATCGCCCTGTCATCCTGCAGCAAACCGGTTGAGGACACGCGCCCCGGCCAACCCGTAAAGACCCGCCAGACCGCGTTCAAGGAGATGCTGCGCGTATTCGAGCCGATGGGAACCATGCTCCGTGACGGCAAATACAATGCCGCCAAGTTCGAGGCCCTGGCCGCTGAACTGATCGCCAGGCGCAATGATCCGTGGGGGCACTTCGGCGCGGATACCAATTACCCTCCCACCAAGGCCAGGCCGGAAGTCTGGACCAGACAAGGCGAATTCGAAAAGGCGCGCGAAGCCTTTTTCAGATCGTCCGACGTCCTGCTGATCGCGGCCCGGACGAAAGAACTCAAGACCGTGAGCGACGCCTACGCCAGGGCCTACGACGCCTGCCATTCATGTCATCAGGAGTTCAAGCAGAAGTGAAGGGAAGCGCGAGAACCATGGCCCCCGCGCCAGCCCTCCTCACTCCCACTCTATTATTACAACGGCCTTGAAAGCCTTGCCGTTACTGGTCTTCATCAGATTCACCCCTCCCAATACCGTCACCGATACCGTCTCCAGAAATGGGCTACCCTGAATAGTCAGGAATAGTAAAAAACAGAAAACCCATTGTTTTACCAAGGGGTTTTCGTGTTTTCTGAATAGGTACGAATAGTACCGAAAGGCTATGTAATTATTCCCACTCGATCGTCGCCGGCGGCTTGCCCGAGATGTCGTAGACCACCCGGTTGATACCGCGCACTTCGTTGATGATCCGGTTCGAGACACGCCCGAGCAGTTCGTGCGGGAGCTCCGCCCATTTGGCAGTCATGAAGTCGGAGGTCTGCACCGCACGCAGGGCCACGACATACTCGTAGGTGCGGCCGTCGCCCATGACGCCGACGCTCTTCACGGGCAGGAACACGGCAAAGGCCTGACTGGTCTTGTCGTACCAGTCGGCGGCGCGCAGTTCGTCGATGAATATCGCATCGGCGCGCCGCAGCAGATCGGCGAACTCCTGCTTTACTTCGCCGAGTATGCGCACCCCGAGGCCCGGACCGGGGAAGGGATGGCGATACACCATCTCGTGCGGCAAGCCCAGCGCCACGCCGAACTCGCGCACTTCGTCCTTGAACAGTTCGCGCAGCGGTTCCAGCAGCTTTAGGTTCAGCGTCTCGGGCAGGCCGCCGACGTTGTGGTGGCTCTTGATCGCGTGGGCCTTCTTGGTCTTGCCTCCGGCCGACTCGATCACGTCGGGATAGATCGTGCCCTGCGCCAGCCAGCGGGC
>JALHNN010000369.1:1765-3679 GCA_022843505.1 Sulfuritalea sp. | reverse complement strand
CGTTGCGGGTCCAGAAGTCGCGCACCCGTTCGCTGGTCGAGATGAATGCCACCGTGTCGCGGGCGCGCTCGAACAGCGCGATGGTGGCCTTTTCATCGGCGCCGAGCTCCCCGCGCGGGCTGATCGGCCGGGCCTCGCCGACGCCGCGCTCGGATCCCAGCGCGGGGGGCGTCAGCGCGGCGATGCCAAGGAGCAGGGCCAGGAAACGCAGCCGTGACGCGATCCCCGGACCGAGCCTCAGGCTTTCCGACGGCAGCGGTGTCCTGGTGTCCATGTCCATCAGTCGAAGATAACCCGCAAGCGAAGGTGGGCACGGATTTTCCGGCTTCAAGGACGACTTGCCGGCGGCGCCCTGCCTTGGTACATTTTCAGCGTTGCATTTGCCGGAGCGCCGACGCCATGGACCTGTTCGATACCGTGGCCTCGCAGATCGAGGCCGTTCGCCTGCCGCTTATCTCCGTCACGCTGACGGCGCTGCCGCGCCGGCGCACCCCCTTGTTGCTGATGCTCCATTGGCACGGCTTCCGCCGCGAGCAGGCCTCCGAACACGCGGCGACGCTGCAGCCAATACCGAGCTCGGCGTTGCAGATCACCGAGGACCTGCTTGACCTGGAACGCGCCGACCACCTGATGCTCGACGCGGCCTGGCGCCTCGGTGCCTGGGAACTGGATCGCGAGGAGCGTCGCGGCTGCAACACGGTGGGCGCGTCTGAGCGGGAGGCGCTCGAGTGCCGCCAGGCCTTCGGCGATGATCCGCTGGGGACCCTGGGCGAGACCCACTTGGTTGCGGAGGCGCCGGACCGCGAGGACATGATGCGGCTCGGCGCCCGGGTCGGCTACGTGCGCTGGTCCTTCCGCCCGGTGCGGGGGGGCGTCTGGCAGGCCACGGCGCAGGACGACACTCTGGGAGGCGACGGGGGGCGCCAGCCGCCATGCCCCGTGGGAACGACTCCACCGGCGGGCCAGCGCACCGGCCATACCCGCTATCGGCTGGGGCGCATCGACCGCCTGATCCTGCCCTAGGCGGCCACGCCGCTGGCTGTCGCGGCGTGGACTTGAAAATCCGCGCGCCGCTCCTATTTCCGTTTTCGCCGGTCGTTATGGCCGGCACCGTGACGTCCGGGGTCCGCCTCCTTGTCGGGGGGCGGGCCCTGCGAGGCGCTTTTTCCATAATCTGACCCTAAGGAGATATCCGCATGCAAATACGTCCCCTTTACGACCGGATTATCGTCAGGCGGCTGGAGCAGCAGAGGCAGACCGCATCCGGCATCGTGATCCCCGACACGGCAAGCGAAAAGCCCGAGCAGGGCGAGGTGATCGCCGTCGGCAGTGGTCGCCTGCTGCAGGACGGCAGCGTCCGGCCGCTGCAGGTCAAGTCCGGCGACCGCGTCCTGTTCGGCAAGTATTCCGGACAGGCCGTCAAGATCGACGGCGAGGAATACCTGGTGATGCGCGAGGAAGACGTCTTCGGCGTGATCGAAGACAGCGCCCAGCTCAAGAAAGCCGCCTGACAACCCAATCATTTACGGAGAGATACCCATGGCAGCCAAGGAAGTCCAGTTTCACGACAGTGCCCGCGCCCGCATCGTCAAGGGCGTCAATACCCTCGCCAACGCCGTCAAGGTCACGCTCGGCCCCAAGGGCCGCAATGTGGTGATCGACAAGAGTTTCGGCGCGCCGACCATTACCAAGGACGGCGTCACCGTGGCCAAGGAGATCGAGCTCAAGGACAAGTTCGAGAACATGGGCGCGCAGATGGTCAAGCAGGTGGCCTCGAAGACCGCCGACGTCGCCGGTGACGGCACCACCACGGCCACCGTGCTGGCCCAGGCCATCGTCCAGGAAGGCATGAAGCACGTCGCCGCCGGGATGAACCCGATGGACCTCAAGCGCGGCATCGACAAATCGGTGTCC
>JALHNN010000369.1:0-1755 GCA_022843505.1 Sulfuritalea sp. | reverse complement strand
GGCAAGGAGGGCGTGATCACCGTCGAGGACGGCAAGTCGCTGCAGAACGAGCTCGACATCGTCGAAGGCATGCAGTTCGATCGCGGCTACATCAGCCCCTATTTCATCAACCATCCCGACAAGCAGTGCGCCATCCTCGACGATCCGCTGGTCCTGCTGCACGACAAGAAGATCGGCAACATCCGCGAGCTGCTGCCGGTACTTGAAGAAGTCGCCAAGGCCGGCAAGCCGCTCTTGATCATCGCCGAAGACATCGAGGGCGAGGCGCTGGCGACGCTGGTGGTCAACGCCATGCGCGGCGTGCTCAAGGTCGCGGCGGTCAAGGCCCCGGGCTTCGGCGACCGGCGCAAGGCCATGCTCGAGGACATCGCCATCCTCACCGGCGGCACGGTGATCGCCGAGGAGACCGGCAAGCAGCTGGAGAAGGCGACCTTGGCAGATCTCGGGCGCGCCAAGCGCGTCGAGGTGTTCAAGGAGAACACCACGATCATCGACGGCGCCGGCAAGGCCGAGGCGATCAAGGCGCGCGTCAAGGCGATCCAGGCCCAGATCGAGGAGGCCACCAGCGACTACGACAAGGAGAAGCTGCAGGAGCGCGTGGCCAAGCTGGCCGGCGGGGTGGCGGTGATCAAGGTCGGGGCCGCCACCGAGGTCGAGATGAAGGAGAAGAAGGACCGCGTCGACGATGCGCTGCACGCCACGCGCGCCGCTGTCGAGGAGGGCATCATCCCCGGCGGCGGCGTCGCCCTGCTGCGTGCGCGGGCCGCGATCAAGGCGCTCAAGGGCGACAACCACGACCAGGACGCCGGCATCAGGATCGTGCTGCGCGCGCTCGAAGAACCCTTGCGCGCGATCGCCGCGAATGCCGGCGACGAGCCCTCGGTGGTGGTGGCCAAGGTCGAGGCGGGCCAGGGCAACTTCGGCTACAACGCCGCGACCGGCGGCTATGGCGACCTGCTCGAGATGGGCGTGATCGACCCGACCAAGGTCACCCGCACCGCGCTGCAGAACGCCGCCTCGGTGGCCAGCCTGATCCTCACCACCGACGCCACGGTGGCCGAGGCGCCGAAAGAGGAAAAGGCCGCGGCGCCGGCGATGCCGGAGATGGACTACTGACGGGTCCGATAGCCGCCATGGCGCGGGCCGGCAGGTGGTTTTCATCCTGCCGGCCCGAGAGTCGGCGCTGACGGTACGGCGGTTCGCCGCCGTACCCGAAGCTCAGTCGCGACCGCGGCCGCGGGTACGACAGCCGAGCGAGTTGTCGCCTTCGAAGTAGACCAGGCCGGGCCCGCAATCGATGGGCTGCGCGGGATAGGCGGCGACGCAGGCAAAGGCGCCGGTCTGCCGGTCGAATGACCCTTTGCTGATCTGCCAGCCGTCCGGGCAGGCCTCGGCGGCTGCACGGCGGCGACTCACGCGTTCCTCGACCACGGTGACCAGGGTCGAGCTGGAGCCGCTGCAGCCGAAGGTCTGCTTGACGCGCTGCCCCCTGGCGGTCACGGTGTATTGACCCGGTGCAGTGAAGTTGTGGTCAAAGCTGCGCGGCAGCAGGCCCTGCTCCTTGCCGACGATTCTGGTGTCGGGCGATCCGTTGTCGCCGTATTCGATCCACATGCCGCAATCCGTGGCTTCATTGCCTTGGCCGGAGACGGTGAAGCGGACCGTGGCCTGCCCGTTTTCGAGCATGACTCGGGACGCGTTCGGTGTGATCGCGGTGATGGTATTCGCCCAGGCAGCGGGGGCGAAGGCGAGCGT
>JALHNN010000368.1:1913-3693 GCA_022843505.1 Sulfuritalea sp. | reverse complement strand
CGCATGGACGATCAGCTTGGCGATCATCGAATCGTAGAACATCGATATCTCGCCGCCTTCATAGACCCCGGTGTCCACGCGCACGCCGCCCTCGGCCGGCGGCGGCACATACTTGACCAGGCGCCCGGTGGAGGGCAGGAAACCGCGGAAGGGGTCCTCGGCATTGATCCGGCATTCCATGGCCCAGCCGTTGATCTTGAGGTCTTCCTGCTTGAACGTCAGTTTCTCGCCCGCGGCGACGCGGATCATCTGCTCGACAAGGTCGAGCCCGGTGATCAGTTCCGTCACCGGGTGCTCGACCTGCAGCCGCGTGTTCATTTCGAGAAAGTAGAAACTCTTGTCCTTGCCGCCGACGACGAACTCGACGGTGCCGGCCGACTGGTACTTGACCGCGCGGGCCAAGGCCACGGCCTGTTCGCCCATGGCCTTGCGCGTCGCCGCATCGAGGAAGGGGCTGGGCGCCTCCTCGATCACCTTCTGGTGGCGGCGCTGGATCGAGCACTCGCGCTCGTGCAGGTAGAGCGTGTTGCCGTGGGCATCGCCCAGCACCTGGATCTCGATGTGGCGCGGCTCCTCGACGTACTTCTCGATGAAGACGCGGTCGTCGCCGAAGGCGTTCTTGGCTTCCGTCTTGCAGGAAGCAAAACCTTCATGCGCTTCCTGGTCGTTGAAGGCGACGCGCAAACCCTTGCCGCCGCCGCCGGCCGAAGCCTTGATCATCACCGGGTAACCGATGCCACTGGCGATTTCCACCGCCTGCTCCGGCGTGTCGATGGCGTCGTTGTAGCCGGGAATGACGTTGACCTTGGCCTGCAGGGCCAGCTTCTTCGAGGCGATCTTGTCGCCCATCTGCTCGACCGAGTAGTGCTTCGGTCCGATGAAAATGATGCCTTCCTCCTCCAGCCGGCGCGAGAAGGTGGCGTTCTCGGAAAGAAAGCCGTAGCCCGGATGCACCGCCTCGGCGCCGGTCTGTTTGCAGGCGGCGATGATCTTGTCCATCGACAGGTAGGACTCCTTCGACGGCGGCGGCCCGATGCACACCGACTCGTCGGCCATGGTCACGTGCATCGCATCCTTGTCGGCCTCGGAATACACGGCGACGGTCGTGATGCCCATCTTGCGGGCGGTCTTGATGACGCGGCAGGCGATTTCTCCCCGGTTCGCGATTAGTATTTTTTTGAACATTTGCGTTCCCTTCGATTAGGGAAGGGAGAAGGGGGAAGGGGGAAGGGTGAGATCGACCACCCTTCGACGACTCCGCGATTCTCTCTTCGCCGGTTTAGCTGCATGTGTTGTCTGGCATGGGGCCGGTGACCGCGGCGAAGGTGTTTTCCCTTCTCCCTTCTCCCTTCCCCCTTCTCTCACAAAGGAATATTGCCGTGCTTGCGCCATGGATTCTTGATGTCCTTGCCGCGCAGCATGGCCAGGCTGCGGCAGATGCGCTTCCTGGTCTCGTGCGGCATGATCACGTCGTCGATGAAGCCGCGGGCGCCGGCGACAAAGGGGTTGGCGAACTTGGCCTTGTACTCCGCCTCGCGCCCGGCCAGCTTGGCCGGATCGTTCTTGTCCTCGCGGAAGATGATTTCCACGGCACCCTTGGGGCCCATCACCGCGATCTCGGCGGAAGGCCAGGCGAAGTTGACGTCACCGCGCAGGTGCTTGGAGGCCATCACGTCGTAGGCGCCACCGTAGGCCTTGCGCGTGATCACGGTGATCTTGGGCACCGTGCATTCGGCGTAGGCATAGAGCAGCTTGGCGCCGTGCTTGATGATGCCGCCGT
>JALHNN010000368.1:1446-1903 GCA_022843505.1 Sulfuritalea sp. | reverse complement strand
CGCCGTATTCCTGCGCCGTGCCCGGCATGAAGCCCGGCACATCGACGAAGGTGACGATGGGGATGGTGAAGGCATCGCAGAAACGCACGAAGCGGCCCGCCTTGATCGAGCTCTTGATGTCGAGGCAACCGGCCATCACCACCGGCTGGTTGGCGACGATGCCGACGGTCTGGCCTTCCATGCGGGCAAAGCCGATGACGATGTTCTTGGCGTGGTCGGGCTGGATCTCGAAGAAATCGATGTCGTCGACCACCTTGAAGATCAGCTCCTTGATGTCATAGGGCTTGTTCGGATTGTCCGGCACCAGGGTGTCGAGGCTGTGATCGAGGCGGTCGGCCGGATCGTCGGTCGGCCGCGTGGGCGGCTTTTCCTTGTTCGATTGCGGCAGGTAGTTGAAGAAGCGTCGCAGCATCACCAGCGCCTCGACGTCGTTCTCGAAAGCCAGGTCGGCCACGCC
>JALHNN010000368.1:0-1436 GCA_022843505.1 Sulfuritalea sp. | reverse complement strand
GAGCTCCTCGGCCGTGACTTCCTCGTGGGTCACGGTCTTCACCACCTCCGGGCCGGTGACGAACATGTAGGACGAGTCCTTGACCATGAAGATGAAGTCGGTCATCGCCGGCGAATACACCGCGCCGCCGGCGCAGGGACCCATGATCATCGAGATCTGCGGAATCACGCCGCTGGCCATGACGTTGCGCTGGAACACGTCGGCATAGCCACCGAGGGCCGCGACGCCTTCCTGGATGCGGGCGCCGCCCGAATCGTTGAGGCCGATCACCGGGCAGCCGACCTGGATCGCCTTGTCCATGATCTTGCAGATTTTCTCGGCATGGGTTTCCGACAGCGCGCCGCCGAAGACCGTGAAGTCCTGCGAGAAGACGAAGACCATGCGGCCGTTGATGGTGCCGTAGCCGATCACCACGCCGTCGCCGGGAATCTTCTCCTGCTCGCCCATGCCGAAATCGACGCAGCGATGCTCCTTGAACATGTCCCACTCTTCGAAAGTGCCGTCGTCGAGCAGCAGCTCGATGCGCTCGCGCGCCGTCAGCTTGCCCTTGGCATGCTGGGCGTCGATGCGCTTCTGACCGCCGCCCAGCGCCGCGCGGCGGCGCTTCTCTTCCAGTTGGTCGATGATTTCATGCATGGTGGTGTGTCTCCTGTGAATCCGGTGGCTTCAGAAAAAGCGGTTGAGCATGGCCAGCAGGCGATGCGCGGCAGTACTCGGGGTGACGCTGCCCTCTTCCACGGCGCGCGACAGTTCCGGCAGCGCCGCCTTGATTCCGGCGTGTTCGCGAAAACGCACGTGCAGGCCATCCTCGATCTGCTGCCACATCCAGGCCAGGGCCTGGTGCCGGCGCCGCGCGGCGAAGTCGCCGCTGGCGGCGAGTTTGGCACGGAAGTCTTCTATCGTGGTCCAGAAACCCTCGATGCCATCTTTCTTCGTGGCCGAAAGGGTCAGCACGGGCGGGCGCCAGGCGGGCGAGGCGCTGCGCAGCATGCCCAGTGCCGAGCGCATCTGCGTCGCCGCCATCTGTGCCGCGGTGGGATCGAGGTCGGCCTTGTTGAAGACGACCAGGTCGGCCAGTTCCATGATGCCCTTCTTGATCGCCTGCAGGTCATCGCCCGCATTTGGCAACTGCAGCAGCACGAAGCAGTCGGTCATTCCCGCCACCGCGGTTTCGGACTGTCCGACGCCGACGGTCTCGACGATGATCACGTCGTAGCCGGCGGCCTCGCACATCAGCATGGCCTCGCGCGTCCTGGCGGCGACGCCACCGAGGCTGCCCGACGAAGGCGAGGGCCGGATGAAGGCTTCGCTGCGCTGGGAGAGCAGCTCCATGCGCGTCTTGTCGCCGAGGATGGAACCGCCGGTCACCGATGACGACGGATCGACGGCGAGCACCGCCAGCTTGTGGCCGCGCTCGATCAGGAACATGCCGAGGG
>JALHNN010000367.1 GCA_022843505.1 Sulfuritalea sp. | reverse complement strand
GGTGCCGTGATCGCCAGAAGGATGACGGAGCCGCGCAGCAGGCGCAGGCGCCGCAATAGCCCCCAGTCGCGCTGCCAGAGCATGTAGGCGACGACCGTCGCTGCCGGTAGCACCAGTCCGATCAGGCCCTTGGACAGCGTGGCCAGGGCCAGCAGCACCCAGGCGCCGTCCAGCCAGCGCCGACTTTCCCGAGTATCGTCGCGCTGCGCCAGGCACAGTGCCAGGACGGCGGCGGCGAGCAGCGCACTCACGCCCATGTCCAGCGTATTGGCATGGCCGATCACGTTCCACAGCACGCTGCTGCCGAGGATGGCGCCGGCGATGATGCCCGTCAGGGGGGAATAGAGGCGGGCGGCCGCGAAACCCGTCAGCAGGATGCCGAGGAAGCCCGTCAGCGCAGGCCACAGCCGGGCCGTCCAGTGGTATTCGCCGAAGGCGCTGAAGGCGGCCGCCGTAGCCCAGTACTGCAAGGGTGGCTTGTAGAAGTACTTGATGTCGTTGAGGCGCGGCGTGATCCAGTCGCCGCTGGCGACCATTTCACGCGGGATCTCGGAGTAACGCCCCTCGTCCGGATTGATCAGCCGGCGATGCTCGAGGGTCCCGAACCAGATCACCGCGAAGGCCGCAATCAGCAGCAGCAGGGATCTCCGCGAAGGCAGGGCGGGCCGGCTCATGCGATCAGCAGCGCCGCGGCCACGTCACGTCCTTCCGCCATCAGGATGTTGTAGGTGCGGCAGGCGGCGTGGGTATCCATGACTTCGACGCCGATGCGGCGCTCGATCAGCGGGCGCAGCAGGGCCGGCCGCGGGAAGCGCTGGCGCGCGCCGGTGCCGAGCAGGACGATGGGTGCGCCAAGGTCGGCGATGGCCAGGAAGTCACTTTCGGCGAGGGCATCGAAATCCGCCGGCGACCACTCCTCGATCAGGCGGCGCGGTGTCAGGAGGAAGCTTTTCGTCAACTGACGGCCATTCACGGCGATGAATCCGGCATCGTAGGCGGTGATGCTCATCAGGCCGGCGGTGACGGAGGCGTGCAGCTTCATTCGGGCGGTCGGAGCTAAGGTCGGCGGGCAGGGGCGGACGGGGCGCAAAGCCTCGCCAATTCTGGATTTGCGGTGCAGCAATGGCTTCGGTAACATTATACATTTGGTTCCTCCCCGCCCGGTCTTGCCGGCACCGGGTCCGCAGAAAGGACGGTTGCCCATGCAGCCCGTAAGCAAATCCGCCAAACTCGCCAACGTCTGCTACGACATACGCGGCCCCGTGCTGGCCCGCGCCCGGCAGATGGAAGACGAAGGCCACAAGATCATCAAGCTCAACATCGGCAACCTGGCCGCCTTCGGCTTCGATTCCCCCGAGGAAATCCAGCAGGACATGATCCGAAACCTGCCCAATGCGGCGGGCTATGTCGACTCGAAGGGCATCTTTTCGGCGCGCAAGGCCGTGATGCACTACTCGCAGCAGAAGCACATCAAGGGCGTCGGCATCGAGGATATCTACATCGGCAACGGCGTTTCCGAGCTGATCGTGATGGCCATGAACGCCCTGCTCGACACCGGGGACGAGGTGCTGGTGCCGGCACCGGACTATCCCCTGTGGACCGCGGCGGTGAGCCTTTCCGGCGGCACGCCGCGCCACTATCTCTGTGACGAAGGCTCGGGCTGGATGCCGGATCTCGCAGACATCCGGGCCAAGATCACGCCGCAGACCCGCGCCATCGTCATCATCAATCCGAACAACCCGACCGGGGCCGTATATCCCGATGCGGTGCTGAAGGAAGTCATCGAGATCGCCCGCGCCAACGACCTGATCATCTATGCCGACGAGGTTTACGACAAGGTTCTGTACGACGGCGTCAAGCACACCTCGGTCGCGGCGCTGTCGGAGGACGTGCTGACCATCAGCTTCAACGGCCTGTCGAAGAACTACCGCTCCTGCGGCTACCGCGCCGGCTGGATGATCGTATCCGGTGAAAAGAAGCACGCCCGCGACTACATCGAGGGCCTCGACATGCTGGCCTCGATGCGCCTGTGCGCCAACGTCCCCGGGCAGTGGGGCATACAGACGGCGCTGGGGGGCTACCAGAGCATTGATGACCTGGTGGCGCCGGGCGGCCGCATGTGCCGCCAGCGCGATGTCGCCCACGAACTGATCACCGCCATCCCGGGGGTTACCTGCGTCAAGCCGCAGGCCACGCTCTACATGTTCCCGCGCCTCGATCCGAAGCTGTACCCGATCACCGACGACCAGGAGTTCATCTCCGAACTGCTGACGTCGGAAAAGGTGCTGCTGGTACAGGGCACCGGCTTCAACTGGCCGCATCCCGATCACTTCCGCCTGGTCTTCCTGCCGCATGAGGACGACCTGCGCGAAGCCATCGGCCGCATCGCCCGCTTCCTCGAAAGCTATCGCAAACGCCATGCCGGCTGAACTGGCCCTGGTGGAGGTCACCGGCGTCAGTGGCGAGATCGTCGCCCCCGAGTGGCTGGCGCGGGCCGAGCCCGTGCATCGCCAGCTGCGCGACCGGCTGCCGGCGGACTATGCCCGACGCCTCGCCGAGGTGTTCGCCGGCGGCGCCCGCATGACCTTGGCCGTCGAGGATGCCGAGGTCCGCGGCGTCGCGGTCTGGCGCCTGATCCAGAATACCTACGAGGGCGCCCGGCTGTATGTCGATGACCTCGTCACCGATGCCGCCCATCGCTCGCGCGGCATCGGCCGCTTCCTGCTCGGCGGCCTCGAGGCGCGGGCGCGCTCCCTCGGCTGCGACGTCCTCGCGCTCGACTCCGGCACCCAGCGCAGCGCCGCCCATCGCTTCTATTTTCGCGAAGACTTCGTCATTCCGAGTTTCTGCTTCTGGAAATCGCTCTCATTAAACCAATCATTGTAGGTCTGCTAGGCTTCGGCACCGTCGGTGGCGGCTCATTCTACGTCCTTGCCCGCAACGAGGCCGAGATCACGCGGCGCGCCGGACGCCCGATCCGCATCACCAAGGTCGCCGACAAGAACCTCGAGCTGGCGCGACAGGTCACGGCCGGCCGGGCGGAGGTGACCGACGATGCGTTCGCGGTGGTGTCCGATCCCGAGATCGACATCGTCATCGAACTGATCGGCGGCTACGGCATCGCCCGGGAACTGGTGCTGAAGGCCATCGCCAACGGCAAGCACGTGGTGACGGCGAACAAGGCGCTGCTGGCGGTGCATGGCAACGAGATCTTCGCCGCCGCGCATCAAAAGGGCGTGATGGTGGCCTTCGAGGCCGCCGTCGCCGGCGGCATCCCGATCATCAAGGCGCTGCGTGAGGGGCTCACCGCCAATCGCATCCAGTGGATCGCCGGCATCATCAACGGCACCACCAATTTCATCCTCTCGGAGATGCGCGACAAGGGCCTGCCCTTCGATGTCGTGCTCAAGGAAGCGCAGCGCCTGGGCTATGCCGAGGCCGACCCGACCTTCGATATCGAGGGAGTCGACGCCGCGCACAAGATCACCATCCTTTCGGCCCTGGCCTTCGGCATTCCGATGCAGTTCGACCGGGCCCACGTCGAAGGCATCAGCAAGCTCGATGCCGACGACATCAAGTACGCCGAGCAGCTCGGTTATCGCATCAAGCTGCTGGGCATCACCCGCCGGCGCAAGGACGGTGTCGAGTTGCGCGTGCATCCGACCCTGATCCCGGCCAAGCGCCTGATCGCCAACGTC
>JALHNN010000366.1 GCA_022843505.1 Sulfuritalea sp. | reverse complement strand
GTTCCCAATTGAACTTGGCCTTGTTGCCGCTGCCGAAGACCTTCAGTGCGCCGGCTTCGCCGACGGCGTTGGGGCGGATGAAGATCCAGTTCTGCCAGGCCGAGAGGCGGCCGAAGACACGGGTTTCCATGGTCTCGCCGGGGCCGAAGCGCAGGTTGGCTTCCATGCCGGTCAGGGCGTCGGGCGAAAGGCTGGCGCGCTCTTCGAGGACGATGCGGATCTCGTCCTCCCAGTCGAGGTCGTCCGGTGTCGCGGTGACGAGGCCCAGTTCCAGCGCGGCGTCGGCGCCCAGCGGCTTGCCGATCGCGGCGCGGGCGGCGGCGATCGGGCCTTCTTCGCCGTAGAACCGGGCACCGATGCGGTATTGCCCGTTGACCATCGGATAGTCGCCGAAATTCATCGCCGAAAGCGTGACCTGGCCCTCCTCGGTCGCGGCATCGGGCAGGGACAGCATGTAGCTGCGGTCGGCGGCGAACAGCAGCTCGGCCATCGTCCCGGCGAAGCAGGAGCCGCGCTCGACCAGGGCGATCAGGGTGCGCGAGGTGACGTCGAGGCGCGCCAGGGTCCGCCGCAGCATGCCGATGGTTTCGCGCACGAACCAGTGGCCGCGCTGCTGGTCGAGCACGGCGTCGGCGCCCAGCGCCAGGGCGGCGTCGCCGGTGGTTTTCAGCACCCAGGTGCCGACGTCGAGGTCGTTGGTGCGCAGCATCAGGATGGCGTCGTCGAGTTCGCGCGCCATCTGCAGCGGCCACCAGGCGGCGCCGGCGGCGACGATCTGGTCGATGGCCGACTGCACCGGGGCGGCGGGGGCCTTGACGGTCAGCGTGGCGCGGCGCGCGGCGCGGTCGATGGTGACATCCACGGTTTCGTAGTGGTAGCCGGCGGAGTCGACCGTGCGCTTGAGCGGCGCCAGGGCGATGCCCTTGGCGTCGGACGGGCGGTCGCTCTGGGCGGCGAGTTCGGTGGCGCGCTGCTTGACCTTTTCGGCAAAGGCCTGGGGCTTGGCGTAGTCGTCGATCAGGCGCCATTCCTTGGCGCGCTGGGCGCGGATGCCCTCGGTCAGGGTGCAGAAGATGTCGGCGTGGTCGCGGCGCACGCGGCGCTTGTCGGTGACACGGGTGAGGCCGCCGGTGCCGGGCAGCACACCGAGCAGCGGCACTTCGGGCAGGCTGACGGCGGAGGAGCGGTCATCGACCAGCAGGATCTCGTCGCAGGCCAGGGCCAGCTCGTAGCCGCCGCCGGCGGTGGTGCCGTTGCAGGCGGCGAGGAACTTGAGCCCGGAATGGCGGCTGGAATCCTCGATGCCGTTGCGCGTCTCGTTGGTGAATTTGCAGAAGTTGACTTTCCAGGCGTGGGTGGACAGGCCCAGCATGAAGATGTTGGCGCCGGAACAGAAGATGCGGTCCTTGCCCGAGGTGACGACGACGGTTTTCACCTCGGGGTGCTCGAAGCGCACGCGCTGCAGGGCGTCGTGCAGTTCCATGTCGACGCCGAGGTCATAGGAGTTGAGCTTGAGCTTGTAGCCGGGCTTGATGCCGCCGTCTTCGTTGATGTTGAGGGTCAGGGTGGCGATGGCGCCGTTGCAGGCGAGGCTCCAGTGCTTGTACTGCGCCGGGCTGGTGTCGTAGGTGATCACGGGTTTGACGGCTTCGGGGCTGTTCATGGTTTCTCCGTTGTGGGTTTTTGTCTGTTGGGATCGGGGATGGATCAGGGGGTGGGGGTGACGGTTTGACGCAGTTGCTTGAGGCATTCCTCCGGCGTGCGGCCGGTGGTGTCGAGCGTGAAATCGGCCTTGCTGTACAGCGATTCGCGGGCAACGAGGATGCGGCGCATGTCTTCCATGGCCTCGGCGCTGCCCTCCATGGGCCGCAGGTCGCCCTGGGCGACGACGCGCGACATGTGCTCTTCGGGGCTGGCCTTGACCCAGACCGTGTAGCAGTTCATCAGCAGCAGGTTGAAGGTCTCGGCTTCCGAGACGATGCCGCCGCCGACGGTGATCACGGCGGCCTCGTGCTGGGAGATGATGTTCTCCAGGCAGCGGCGTTCCAGGCGGCGGAAGCCGGGTTGGCCGTAGAGCATGAAGATCTCGTTAAGGCTCATGCCGGCCTCGGCCTCGATCGCGCTGTTGAGTTCCACGAACGGCGTGCTAAGTTCATTTGATAGCGCGCGGCCCAGCGTCGACTTGCCGGCGCCGCGCAGGCCCACCAGGGCGATGCGGCGGCGGCGCGAGGCGTCTTCCTTGCCGAATTCGCGCATCAGGCAGAGCAGGGCGTCTTCCAGTCGGCTGGGCGCAAGCTGTTCGAGGAAGCGCTGGATCAGGCGGTACTCGGTCGAGTCCTGCTGCGCTTCGAGCAACTCCATGAGGGACAAGCCCAGGGCGGTGCTGATGTGGCGCAGGACCATGATCGAGGGGTTGGTTTCGCCGTTTTCGACCTGCGCCAGGTAGCGTTCGGAAACGGCGGCGTTGAGGGCCAATGCCTTGCGCGAGATGCCGCGGCGGGCGCGGCCTTCGCGTACCCGCCTGCCGAGGGCGCGGATGAATTCGGCGTCGGCGGCTTCATCGTGAAGCGCCGGGGCGGCGGTGCTTGCGTCCTTGGTCTTGGTGTCCATTTGGCTGTCCCTCGCTGGTGGTTCAGCGACAGTACAAGCAATATAGTGCATGTTTTTGATAAAAGTCAACTGAAATTAAGTTCATCAAACCCTAATATTCTGCAAAAAAGCATCCAAATGCCGATAAAACAAGCTGTTATGGTGTTTTGTCGGTGTGGAATAATAATGCATGTCGGTGTTGACAGCAGTCTTTGGCTTACCCATACTTCGCTTCAGTTGTGCAGTATTGTTCAGACAAGGAACAATAGTTCCAAACTTATCAAGACGGATCGATCTGCCGCGACTCTCGCGGCGGATGGACAACAAAGGAGGCAGCAATGGCTGATGGAATGTTCGACCAGTTCAAGGACTGGTATGAGAAGCGCCACGATTACGCCCGCGACTGGAAAGCGCGTACCGGCGGCCAGGTCGTGGCCACGATGTGCACCTACACCGCGGAGGAGCTGCTGATCGCCGCCGGAATGCTGCCGGTACGCGTGCTCGGCGCCCACGAACCGCAGAACGTCACCGAGCCGCACATCTTCGGCATGTTCTGTCCCTTCTGCCGCGACTCCCTGGCCCAGGGGCTGCTCGGCCGCTTCGACTACGCCGAAGGCGTGACCCTGACCCAGTCCTGCATCCAGTACCGCCAGACCTTCAGTTCCTGGCGCGGCAACGTGCCGTCGGTGAAGTGGGACTACTACGTGCCGATGCCCAACGACGTCCAGTCGCCGCATGCACGCAAGGCGCACTACGCCGAGATCCAGGCCTTCCGCACCTTCCTCTCCGCCCTGACCGGCAAGGAGCTGACGGACGCCATGCTGCACGAGGCCACCGACGTGGTCGACGAGAACCGCCGCCTGCTGCGTCAGCTCTTTGACTACCGCAAGGAAGCCAATCCCAAGGTCACTGGCGTGGAAGCCCTCTACGCTTCGCTCACCGCCCAGTTCATCGACAAGCGCGAGCACAACGAGCAGCTGAAGAAGGTGCTCGCCGCCCTGCCGTCGCGCCAGATGGACCGCAAGGAAGGCGTGCGCTTCATGACCATCGGTTCCGAGAACGACGACATCGCCTTCATGGCCATGGTCGAGTCGGTGGGTTCGACCATCGTC
>JALHNN010000365.1:2413-3713 GCA_022843505.1 Sulfuritalea sp. | reverse complement strand
TAAAAAACGTCGCCGTATATGGAGGGTGGGGTGTTCCCCGCAGGGATTTAAAGATGGAGGAGGTGCCCGCAGGGCACCGACGGATGACATGAGCGGAGGGGAATACCCCGGCCTCCGGATCACCCGCCATCCCAAAACCCGCTACGGCTTTCATCTCACGCACTCTTCGCCAACTGCTGTTCCAAGCCATGCAGCGTGCGGTAGCAGGGCAGCACCTGTTGCACGCTGCCATTCGGCTCGCGGCCTTCGCGGATCGCGGCGAAGAACTCGCGGTCCTGCAGTTCGATGCCGTTCATCGAGACATCGACCTTGGACACGTCGATCTTGTTGTCCTTGGCGTCGATCAGGTCGTCGTAGCGCGCGATGTAGGTGCCGCTGTCGCCGATGTAGCGGAAGAAGGTGCCCAGCGGGCCGTCGTTGTTGAAGGAGAGCGAGAGCGTACAGATCGCGCCGGTGCTGCTCTTCAGCTGGATCGACATGTCCATGGCGATGCCCAGGGTCGGATGGATGGGTCCCTGCAATGCGTTGGCCGCGACGATGCTGCCGCCGGTCTGCCAGGCGAACAGGTCGACGGTATGCGCGGCGTGGTGCCACAGCAAATGGTCGGTCCAGGAGCGCGGCTGGCCCAGGGCGTTCATGTTGCTGCGGCGGAAGAAATAGGTCTGCACGTCCATCTGCTGGATGTTGAATTCGCCGGCCGTGATCTTCTTGTGCAGCCACTGGTGACTGGGATTGAAGCGCCGCGTGTGGCCGCACATGGCGACCAGCCCCGTCTTCCGCTGCAGGGCGACCACCGCCTCGGCATCCTTCAGGCTGTCGGCCAGCGGGATCTCCACCTGGACGTGCTTGCCGGCATTCAGGCAGGCAATGGCCTGGGAGGCGTGCATCTGCGTCGGGGTGCACAGGATTACGGCATCCACCTCCTTCAAGGCGAGGCTGTCCGCCAGATCAGTGGTGACGTGCCCGATGCCGTACTTGGCGGCCGTCTCGCGCGTCTTTTCCAGCTCGCGGCTGACCAGCGAGACCACTTCAACGCCGTCGATCAGCTTGATCGCGTCCAGGTGCTTGATGCCGAAGGCGCCGGCGCCGGCCAGCGCCGCCCTTATTGTTTTCATGTGTTCTCCAATATCAAATGACCGACGGCGGTATTGCTCGCCGGCACATGGTAGAAGCGATGCTTGACGGTCGGTGCGCTGTCACTCATGGCGCCGCGGGCGATGAGCCACATCACGAGCTCGATGCCTTCCGACCCGGCTTCGCGCACGTAGTCGATGTGCGGCATCTGCGACAGCCCCGCCGG
>JALHNN010000365.1:0-2403 GCA_022843505.1 Sulfuritalea sp. | reverse complement strand
CAGGCGGTCGAGGAAGCGGTTGTCCCACTCGCGGTTGATGAGGCCGGCGCGCGGCCCCTGCAGCTGGTGGCTCATGCCGCCCGTGCCCCAGACCTGCACCTTGAGCGGCGCGTCGAAGGAAGCCACCGCCTTGCGGATGGCGCGGCCGAGGTTGTAGCAGCGGCGGCCCGAGGGCACCGGGTACTGCACCACATTCACGGCGAAGGGGATCACCGGGCAGGGCCACGCCGCGGGCTGCCCGCACATCAGCGACAGCGGCACGGTGAGGCCGTGGTCCACCGGCATCCGGTTCACGATCGTGAGGTCGAAGTCGTCCTGGATCACGGATTGCGCGATATGGGCGGCGAGCTCGGGATGGCCTTCGACCACCGGCACGGGGCGCGGCCCCCAGCCCTCGTCGGCGATCGCGAATTCCGCCGCGCAGCCGATGGCGAAGGTCGGGATCATCTCCAGGCTGAAGGCGTTGGCGTGATCGTTGTAGACGAGGATGATGACGTCCGGGGTGTTCTCGCGCAGCCATTGCTTGGAGAACTCATAGCCGGCGAAGACCTTCTGCCAGTAGGGCTCGCCGCTCTTGCCCAGATCCAGCGCGGCGCCGATGGCAGGAACGTGAGACGTGTAAACCGATGCGGTGATGCGGGCCATGTCAGTTGCTCCCAGGGGCTTCGCGCCGCCCACGACGCGAAAAACGGGGTGTCGTGGCGCACGGCAAGGATGGCGGGTATCCGACTCCCCCCATGTCCTCCGGGCCGAAAAAGCGACGGCCCTCCCCCTTTACTTCCGGGAGTCGGATACCCGCCATCCTTGGCTGGATACGCCGGTGGTTTGGAACGGTCGAACCCCCACGGCGGCACCGGATCGGGCCGGTGGGGGGCTCTGCTCCGCGCAAGTAAAGGAGGAGGAGTCGGCCGCAGGCCGGCGACGGGGGACATGGAGCGGAGCAGAGCCCCCCACCGGCCCGATCGCCCACCAGCCGCAATCTCAAGGTGGTTTTCATGCCGCCCTCGCCTTGCCCTGCGGCTGGCGATGCGCCTGGGCGCTGCCGTCCTCGCCGATGCGGCGGTTGCCCTCGACCGAGCGTCCGCCCGAAATCATCATGTCGCGGTATTCCTCTTCGCTCATGCCGGTCATGCTGCCGGCCATCTGCTGGAAGCTCTTGCCGTCGGTGGCGCCGATCTTGGCGAGGAAGTAGATGTTGCCGCCGAGGCGGATGCACCAGTTGAGGTCGCGCGCCAGCACGGCCTGCTTCTGCTCTTCGCTCATCGGCCACTCGTCGAGGTAGGCGCGCTCGTCGGCCTTGAAGCGGGCGCGGTTCTGCGGCTTCATCAGCGACATGCAGAACTGGTTGAGGTGATAGCCCAGGCGCGACTGCTCGGCGTCGAAGATGGTGGTGCCGGGGATGTCCTTGTAGGGCTTGTCGAGGGCCATCTCAGGTCTCCTTCCATTCTTCAGGCCAATACAGCCGCATCGGGTTGTCCACCAGCAGCTTGCGCTGCAAATCCGCCGTCGTCGCGATGTGCGGAATGAAATCCACCAGCAGGCCGTCGTCCGGCATGTGGTCCTTGAGGTTGGGGTGGGGCCAGTCGGTGCCCCAGAGCACGCGGTCGGGAAAGGTCTCGACGATGCGCCGGGCGAAGGGCACGACGTCGCGATACGCGCTGCGCTCGCCATCCAGGGCCTTGGGCCCTGAGAGGGACAGCCGCTCCGGGCAGCTGACCTTGCTCCAGACATTCGGATAGTCGCGCATGAATTTGACGAAGAGCTCGAATTCCGGTCCGTCGACCGGCTTGGAGACATCGGGACGACCCATGTGGTCGACCACGATGGTGGTGGCGAGGTTGCCAGATAAGGCGGTGAAGAAGTCCCACAACTCGGGCAGGTCCGCCGCCTCGAAGTAGATCACCACATGCCAGCCCAGCGGCGCGATGCGCGCGGCGATCTCCATCAGTTCATCCTTGGGCGTGAAATCGACCAGGCGCTTGACGAAGTTGAAGCGCACGCCGCGCACCCCGGCAGCGTGCATGGCCTGGAGTTCGCCGTCGCTGACGCCGCGCCGCACCGTGGCGACGCCGCGCGCCTTGCCCTGCGAGTGAACGAGCGCATCGACCAGGGCGCGGTTGTCGGCGCCGTGGCAGGTGGCCTGGACGATCACGTTACGGGCGAAGCCGAGATGGTCGCGCAGGGCGAAGAGTTGCGCCTTGGAAGCATCGCAGGGCGTGTACTTGCGCTCAGGCGCGTAGGGAAACTCGGCGCCCGGACCGAAGACATGGCAGTGCGCATCGACGCTGCCGGGCGGCACCCGGAAAGTCGGCGCTGAGGGTACGGCGAACCAGTCGAGCCAGCCCGGTGTCATTTCGAAAGTCATGTCCTGTCCTTGTTGGTAGCGGCCAGCAGGCGGTCCGC
>JALHNN010000364.1 GCA_022843505.1 Sulfuritalea sp. | reverse complement strand
TCCAGCCCCTGCTGGGCGAAGTCGTCGAGCGCATGGAAACCCTGCTGGCGCGCGATAGCCAGTCGGATATCACAGGCGTGGCGACCGGCTTTGTCGACCTCGACCGGATGACCTCCGGTCTGCAGCCGGGCGACATGATCGTCGTCGCCGGCCGGCCCTCGATGGGCAAGACCGCGTTTGCGCTGAACATCGCCGAGCACGTCGGCGTCGAGCAGCGACTGCCGGTGGCGATCTTCAGCCTGGAAATGTCCGGTCCCCAGCTGGCCACGCGTTTCCTGTCCTCGGTCGGCCGCATCGACCAGTCCAAGCTGCGTACCGGGCGGCTCACCGACGATGAATGGGATCGCATGACGGTGGCGCTGGGCAAGCTGCACGAAGCCCCGATCCACATCGATGAAACCGGCGCCATCAACTCCACCGACCTCCGTGCCCGCGCGCGGCGCTTGCACCGCCAGTTCGGCAAGCTCGGCCTGATCGTCATCGACTACCTGCAACTGATGAGTTCGAACCGGGACGGCGAGAACCGCGCCACCGAGATTTCCGAGATTTCGCGCTCGATCAAGGCCCTGGCCAAGGAACTGCAGGTGCCGATCATCGCCCTGTCGCAGTTGTCACGGAAGGTCGAGGAGCGCAACGACAAGCGCCCGCTGATGAGCGACCTGCGCGAATCCGGCGCCATCGAGCAGGATGCCGACATCATCCTGATGATGTACCGCGAGGAGTACTACAAGCCTGACACCCAGGACAAGGGCACGGCCGAGGCCATCATCGGCAAGCACCGTAACGGCCCGGTGGGCACCGTGCGCCTGACCTTCCTCGGCGAATACACCCGGTTTGAAAATCACGCCTCGGGATCGTACTGATCCCGAGGCGTGATTTCAGTGCAGGCTAACTTGCGAATGCAAGTTAAGGCGCGCAGCGCCGGCCGAAACTAAAACCATCCAACCCGATCGTACTGATCCCGAGGCGTGATTTCAGTGCAGGCTAACTTGCGAATGCAAGTTAAGGCGCGCAGCGCCGGCCGAAACCAAAACCATCCAACCCGCTCCTATTGAGCCGGGGAAGCGGTTGCTAGAGAACCTCGCCTGCATGCTCAGCCAGGCGCGAGCGTTCGCCGCGCTGCAGGGTGACATGTCCGGAATGCGGCCAGCCCTTGAAGCGATCCACCACATACGTCAGGCCTGAACTTCCCTCGGTGAGGTAGGGCGTGTCGATCTGGGCGATGTTGCCCAGGCACACCACCTTGGTTCCGGGGCCGGCGCGCGTGATCAGGGTCTTCATCTGCTTCGGCGTCAGGTTCTGCGCTTCGTCGATGATCAGGAACTTGTTGAGGAAGGTACGGCCGCGCATGAAGTTGAGCGACTTGATCTTGATCCGGTTGCGGATCAGGTCCATGGTCGCGGCGCGGCCCCAGTCGCCGCCATAGGTTCCGCCCGCATGGGTGCCGGACTGGGTTTCGGCCGGCCTGTTGAGCACGTCGAGGTTGTCCTCCAGCGCGCCCATCCAGGGGGTCATCTTTTCCTCCTCGGTGCCGGGCAGGAAACCGATGTCCTCGCCGACCGGCACGGTGACGCGGGTGATGATGATCTCGGCGAAGAGCTTGGTTTCCAGGGTCTGGGTCAGTGCCGCCGCCAGGGTAAGCAGGGTCTTCCCGGTTCCCGCCTGGCCGAGCAGGGTGACGAAATCGATGTCCGGATTCATCAGCAGGTTCAGCGCGAAGTTCTGCTCGCGATTCCTTGCGGTGATTCCCCAGACCGCGTTCTTGGCGTGGCTGTAGTCGATCAGGGTTTCGAGTTCCGCCGTCTTGCCAGCGCCGACTCTTACCCAGGCCTGCAGCGGCTGCGGTCCCTCCTGCCAGACGAATTCATTGACCAGGAGTTCCGGGCAGAGCGGACCCTTGATGCGGTAATAGGTGCGGCTTTCCTTCTTCCAGGATTCCAGGCCCTTGCCGTGGCTGTCCCAGAAATCGGCGGGCAACTCGCGGGTGCCGGTATAGAGGAGGTCGCTGTCCTCCAGCACCTTGTCGTTGAAGTAGTCCTGCGCTTCGAGGCCCAGCGCGCGGGCCTTGATGCGCATGTTGATGTCCTTGGAAACAAGGATCACCGGGCGCTTGGGGAATTTCTGGCCCAGGTGCATGACCACGCCGATGATCTGGTTGTCGGCCTTGGCGGTGGGCAGCGAACTCGGCAGGATGCCGTTGATGGCTTCGGTCTGGAAGAACAGCCGGCCCGTGGCCAGCTCGCGCGAGGGCTGCGTCAGTTCGATGCCGTGCGCCATGTCGTGCTCGGCGCCGGAGACGATCTCGTCCAGCAGGCGGCTGCTCTGGCGCGCATTGCGTGCCACTTCCGACATGCCCTTCTTGTTGGCGTCGAGTTCCTCCAGGGTCATCATCGGCACGTAGATGTCGTGCTCTTCGAAGCGGAACAGGCTCAGCGGGTCATGCATCAGCACGTTGGTGTCGAGCACGAACAGCTTGGTGGGAGACCCCTTGTGGGCCTTGGCGCGCTTGGCGTTCATGGCTAAACCTCTGGCAGGACAGTCGGCCGCTTCACGATAGCGAGTCGGGGGGGGCCGAAGACGTGGGGCAGGGGCCGAATCCGGCCCCTGTTTCGGATTACAGCTTGCGCACCGCCTCCAGCACCATCGCGGCATTGCCGTCGGCTTTGGTGCCGCGCCATTCATGGCGGAGGATGCCCCGGGCGTCGATGAGGAAGGTGGAGCGCTCGATGCCGAGCACCTTCTTGCCGTACAGCATCTTGTTCTTGACCACATCGAACATGCGGCAGAGCACACCCTCGATGTCGGAAATCAGTTCGAAGGGCAGCCCCAGCCTGGCTTTGAAGCCTTCGTGCGACTTCAGGGAATCGCGCGAGACGCCGAGCACCACGCAGCCCGCCCTGACGAACTCCGCGTGCAGGTCGCGGAACTGCTGGGCCTGGGTGGTGCATCCGGGCGTGTTGTCCTTGGGGTAGAAGTAGAGCACCACGGGCTTGCCGATATGTGCCGACAAGCTGAAATCGCCGCCGGTGGCGGGGACGGTAAAGTCGGGCACCTGCAGGCCGAGGGCCGAGGGCGTCGACGGGGTGGACTTGAAGGTTTCGATCATGCAGCTTCCTTCCAGGTGGATAGAAATTCCTCGCCCTGCACCATCAGCAGGCCCGACCTTCCGGGTATTTCGCCGCGCAGGATTTCATGGCGTGGCAGCGTGGCCGGGTCGAGCGTGTCGCGCAAGCTTCCCAGCGAGACCATTTCGTAGCCTTGTTCGCGCCAGCCGGTCAGCAGGCGTTCCAGGGTGTCACCGAACTTGAGGCCCTCCAGCTCGGCGTGAAGCGTGAAAACCTGATCCTTCCCGGAGTCGGCAGTAAGGCGCAGCAGATGCAGGTGCACGTTCTCAGGAGTCAGGTCGTCGATGCCGATCAGCTCGTCCAGCGTCGGCAGGGTCGTTGGCAGTTGCGGACAGTCCATGATTTCGGCGTTGCAGACAGGTATGAAGGGATGGCTGCCGCGGCAGTCCGAGGCCCAGCGGTAGCCGAGACGCTGGGTCAGGCGCAGTGCGTGCGGGTTCATTTGCCAGCCGGCGGCGCCGTGCCCGGGCGAATCGGCGCCGAAGACCTCCGCGTAGCGCTTGTGCGCGCGCTGCATCTCGTGTTCTGTCCAGCCGGCATCGGCCCGTTCCACCCCGTCCTGCCACTTGACGTGGTCCCAGCAATGGATC
>JALHNN010000363.1 GCA_022843505.1 Sulfuritalea sp. | reverse complement strand
CGTCTCGCCCCCGTCAAGCGCAAGGGCGGCCTCAAGGTGCGCCGCCTCATCGCCGCGACCTCGGATAACTATCGCGCTCAACTCCTCGGTCTTGTATAGGATTCATGCGATTGCCCTGGGGCCTATATGAGCAATCTTCACGATCCCGTCGTGATGATCGACGCTCACGGCATGGTCCGCAACGCCAACCCGGCCGTCGAGCGCGTGCTCGGCTATTCCGCCGGAGAGTTGCTTGGGCGCAATGTCTCCGTGCTGATGCCGGAAGCGCAGCGGGGCGAACACGATGGCTACCTGCGGCGCTACCTGCAAACCGGCAATGCGCGCATCATCGGCACCAGCCGCGAGGTGACGGGACAGCACAAGAACGGAGACCTCGTTCCTTTGGAGCTATCAATCAGCGAGTTCTCGCACGATGGGGAGAGATTTTTCATCGGCACGCTGCATGATCTGCGCGACCGCAACCTCCTGATCGACGAGCTGACGAAGGCGCGCACCGACGCCGAGCAGGCCAACCGCGCCAAGTCGGCCTTTCTCGCCACCATGAGCCACGAGATACGCACGCCGATGAACGGCGTACTCGGCATGCTGGAAGTGCTCGAACACAGCAGCCTGACCGAGCACCAGCGCGACCAGGTGCAGACCATGCGCGATTCCGCCGCCACATTGCTGGCGCTGATCGACGACATCCTCGACTTCTCGAAGATCGAGGCCGGCCGTATCGAGCTCGAGCGCGCGCCGCTGAGCGTGGCCGATCTGGTCGAAGGGCTGTGCACCTCGCAGCTCAGCGTGGCGCGCCGACGCGGCGTCGCCTTGCGCATGTTCGTCGATCCCGGCTTGCCCGAGCGCGTGCTGGGCGACGACACGCGCCTGCGCCAGGTGCTCTACAACCTGCTGGGCAACGCGATCAAGTTCTCCGCCGGCGATCCCGCACGCGCCGGCCGGGTCGAGGTGCGGGCGACGCTCGCGGCGCGCGATCCGCTGCGGATCGCCTTCACGGTCAAGGACAACGGTATCGGCATGGACGAAGCGGCATTGACCCGCCTGTTTACCCCCTTCACCCAGGCGGAAACCTCGACCACGCGCCGCTTCGGCGGCACCGGCCTCGGCCTCACCATCTGCCGCCGGCTGGTGCACCTGATGGGCGGCGAGATCGGCGTTGTCAGCCGCCCCGGTGAAGGCAGCGTGTTCACCGCGACGCTGCCCTTCGCCCTTGCCCCGGAACAGCCGGCGCGCGAGCCAGCCGAGCTTTCCGGCCTCTTCTGTTTCCTGCTCGACGGCGCGGACATCGACGCCGAGGCGTTGTCCCGCTATCTGGAATACGCCGGCGCCACGGTGCGACCTTGCAGCGACGTGGAAGAGGCGGTGCGTTTTGCGGCGGCAGCGGAGTCGCCGGTGGTCCTCATTCATGCCAAAGGCGAAAGTCGGCGCTGGCGGGACGGCGAAATGCCCGCGCATCTGCGCCGCGTCCGCATCGGCCACGGCCGCCGCCGGCGTGCCCGACTGGATGCCCCCGACTGCGTCTCGCTCGACGGCGACGCCATGCGGCGACAGGCTTTCCTGCGCGCGGTCGCGGTCGCCGCCGGACGCGCTTCGCCGGAGATCTTCGGCGACCGCTCGATCGATGCACCGCAAGGGGAATCTGCGCCACCGCCGACCGTGGCGCAGGCGCGCGCCGAAAACCGCCTGATACTCGTCGCCGAGGACGACAGCGTGAACCGGAAGGTCATCCTGCAACAACTGGCGCTGCTCGGTTACGCCGCCGAAGTCGCCGGCGACGGCGCCGAGGCGCTGGCGCGTTGGGGCGACGGCGGTTACGCGCTGCTGTTCACCGACCTGCACATGCCGGAGATGGATGGCTACCAGCTGGCGGCGGAGATTCGCCGGCTGGAAAGCGGCGGGCGTCGCATGCCCATCATCGCGCTCACCGCCAACGCCCTGCGCGGCGAGGCGGCGCGCGCCAAGGCGGCCGGCATGGACGGCTATCTGACCAAGCCGGTGACACTCGCCAGATTGCGGGAAGTGCTGGAAGCCTGGCTGCCGCGTAGTGCAGCAACGTTCACCGCCGAGCCTGCCGTCGAGCCTGCCGCCGTGCCCGCACGCGCGCTCGACGTGGCGGTGTTGCAGCGGCTGGTGGGCGACGACCCGGATGTCCTCCGCGACTTCCTGTCCGATTACGCGCGCGCTGCCACCCAGGCCGCGGCCGAGCTGCGCACGGCCGCGGCGGCGAAGGACCATGCGCAGCTCGCGGCCATCGCCCACAAGCTCAAGTCGTCGTCGCGCTCGGTCGGCGCCTTGCCGCTCGGCGACCTGTGCGCGGAACTGGAAAACACCGGCACGCGCAACGACGGGCCGGCCGTTGAGCGCTGCATGGCGCAATTCGAGACGCTGTTCGCCGAGGTCGAAAAGGAACTGGCCTCGTCGCTGTCCGGGGAGAAAAAGGCGTGAAGATATTGCTCATCGACGACGAGGTCTTCGCCCTGAAGCTGCTGATCCATCAACTGGCCGGCCTTGGTTTGCGCGAGGTCACTCCCGTATCCGGTGGCGCGGAGGCGCTGGCGCTCATCGCTAGGGGCGGACGTTTCGACGTCATTTTGAGCGACTTGCAGATGCCCGGCATGGATGGCGTCGAATTCGTGCGCGCCCTGACGCAGAGCGGCTACGACGGCGAGTTGGTGCTGGTGAGCGGCGAGGACAAGCGCATCCTGAAAACCGCCGAGCAACTGGCGCGCGCCCACGGCTTGCGCGTGCTGGGCCGGCTAAGGAAACCGGTCGCACCGGAACGGCTCGCCGAAGTGCTGGCGCATCGCGCCGATGCGGTCGCGTCCCGGCCACGTACCGAGGGCAGATGTTATGGCCCGGACGAGCTGCGGCAGGCCATCGCCGCCGGCGAACTGGTCTGCCATTGCCAGCCGAAGGTGAGTCTCGCCAGCGGCGCCCTGACCGGGGTGGAAATCCTGGTGCGCTGGCAACATCCCGCTGACGGACTGGTGTTCCCCGACCGCTTCATCAGCGTGGCGGAAGAGCACGGCCTGATCGACGATCTGACGCGGGCGGTGCTGCGCGACGCCCTGCGCCAGGCGCGCCTCTGGTTCGATGCCGGCCACGAGATGCATGTCGCGGTCAATGTGTCGATGGACAACCTGGAGAACCTGGATTTCCCCGACTATGTCGCCGCCGCCGCGCAGGAAATGGATGTGTCGCTCTCCAGCATGGTGCTGGAAGTGACAGAAAGCCGCCTGATGAAGGACATGCGCGCACCGCTCGACATTCTCGCGCGGCTGAGGCTGAAGCGTGTCGATCTGTCCATCGACGATTTCGGCACCGGCCATTCCTCGCTGGCCCAGTTGCGCGACCTGCCTTTCAACGAACTGAAGATAGACCGCAGTTTTGTGCGCGGCGCCTGCCGCGACGCGCAACTGGCCGCCATTTGCGACGCCAGCCTGGACATCGCCCGCAAGCTCGGCATGCGCAGCGTGGCCGAGGGCGTCGAGGATGTCGATGACTGGAATTTCCTGCGCGCCCACGGCTGCGACATCGCGCAGGGCTATTTCATCGCCCGGCCGATGCCGATGGCGGCGTTGGCCGACTGGTTGCCCGAATGGAAACGGCACTGCATCGAACTAGGGCTGGTCAAATAATGAGTACTACGCCCCGGGTGCTGATCGCCACCGATAGGCTGGTCGCTAAGATCGGCGGCCTGCCGCGTTGACTTGAATCTGCGCC
>JALHNN010000362.1 GCA_022843505.1 Sulfuritalea sp. | reverse complement strand
CCTCCGTCGCGGGCTGCGCCCGCTCCTCCCCCTTTACTTCCCGGAGACGGACACCCGCCATCCTCGGCGGGATACGCCTGTGCCTTGCAACCGAAAACCCGTGGCGGCCTCACTTGATCGGGCCGGTGGGGCGCTCTGCTCCGCGCAAGTAAAGGAGGAGGGCCGGCGCCTTTTCGGCCCGGGGGACATGGAGCGGAGCAGAGCGCCACGGCGGCCCGATCCCCCACCAGCGCCAAAGCCACAACGCTTTTCATCCCACGCTTCCAAAGAGCCGCGAATCGCCAATACGACTGGCAGCTTCGGCAGAGGGGCGCCCGGACTCATATGCGCCCATGTCCAGCGCCTTAGCGTCAGCGCCGACTGTTGACTCACGCTGGACCACCGCAAAACCCCAGTCGCGCAAGGCCGCCACCGCCATCGCCACGGCATCGTCAAGCCGAGCCTTGACCACGTCGCGCAGGCTGCCGCCGTAGTCTTCGAGCTCCTCGGGCTGGACCCCGATCAGCAGCAGCGCCTCCGGCAGCTGGCCGGTGAGGTCGGCGGCGGCGATGACTTCCTGGAAGCCGGTCTGGTGCAGGCTCATTTTCTTGGCGCCCATGAAGCGCGGTACCTCGTCGCCTTCGACGCGCTTCATGGTGCCGGGCGGCAGGCCGTAGTCGATGGCATCGAACACGATCAGGCGCTTGGCGCCCTGTACGTAGGGCAGGAGGTACAGGCCTTGGGTGCCCCCGTCCATCACGCTGACGCCCTCCGGTACCTGCCACTCCGCCGCCAGCTTCTGCACGCAGCGCACGCCGAAGCCCTCGTCGGCCCAGAGCAGGTTTCCGATGCCGAGCACCAGCACCTCGCAGCGCGGATCGTCGAGGGGGCTCATTCCCTGAACGTCCGCTGGCCGCTGATCATGGTGCTGATCATGGTCTGGCGACTCATGATGTCCTCGCGCACCGCCGCATAGACGTGCAGGATCACGAAGGTGACGATGCCCCACATGCCCAGGTGGTGCCAGCTATGCACGGCCTGGCTGCCCCCCATGAGCGGGATGACCCAGCCGAACAGGCGGTCCTGCCAGCTGCCCAGGCCCATGCCCTCGCTGTAGAGCGCGAAACCGGTGAAGATCATCAGCACCGCCGCCACGGTGACGAAGAGGAACATGAACAGGTGGCCCATCGGGTTGTGGCCGACGTACTTGTAGGGCTGCTTTTCCAGGAACAGGTACCAGCGCAGCTCGCGCAGCAGGCCCGCCCACCACTTCGCGTTGGTCACCGGCAGGTAGAACATCTCCCGCGCGTGGTGGTTGCCGACGAAGGCCCAGTAAATGCGGACCAGGAAGGCGATGGCGAAGACGTAGGCGGCGGCGAAGTGCGCGAAGCGGATGTAGCCCATGAGGAACTGCTCGGAAGCCTCGCCCGGCGTGCTGGGCAAGGGACTCGCGATCAGGTAGCCGCTGGTCGCCAGCACCAGGATGCACAGGGCGTTGATCCAGTGCCACAGGCGCACGGGGATTTCATAGACATAGACTGTCCTCCCGGCGGCGGTTTGCGGATCGTTGTCGAGTTGGGCGGCGGCTGCGTTTATATCCATGGCATCTTCCTCCGAACGGTTAGCGGATCTTGACCGAGGTCATTTCCTGACCGTCCGGGCTCATCACGTGCGTCGAGCAGGCCAGGCAGGGGTCGAAGGAATGCAGGGTGCGCAGGATCTCCAGGGGTTCGTCGGCCTTGGCCAGCGGCGTGTTCATCAGGCTGGCCTCGTAGGCGCCGATCTGGCCCTTGTGATCACGCGGGCTGCCGTTCCAGGTGGTCGGCACCACGCACTGGTAGTTGTCGATCTTGGTGTCCTTGATCTTGATCCAGTGGCCCAGCGCGCCGCGCGGCGCCTCGGTGAAGCCGGCACCCTTGGCCTCCTTCGGCCAGGTGCTCGGCTCCCACTTCTCGACGTTGGCGGTCGACGAATCGCCGGCCTTGATGTTGGCGATCAGCTTGTCGAGCTGCTTCACCTGCAGGTCGGCGCAGTAGAGCGTCTCGATGCCGCGCGCGGCGGTGCGGCCCAGGGTCGAGAACAGCGCGGTGACCGGGACGTCGAGCTGCTTCAGCACGGCGTCGATGGTCTCCTTGATGAAGGGGAACTGCTTGGGCTGCACGTAGGCCAGCACCATGCGCGACAGGCAGCCGACTTCCATGGCATTGCCGCGCCAGCGCGGCGCCTTGATCCAGGAGTACTTGGCCGACTCGTCGAGCTGCTCGATCCTGGTCCGCGTGCCCTTGAAGTTGGGCCCTTCCGGCTTGTAGTTGGGCTCGGTGACGCCGTCGAAGGGATGCAGGCCCTTGGATTCGTCGGCGTACTTGTACCAGGAGTGGGTGACGAATTCCTGGATCTGCTCCGGGTCCTTGAGGTCGACCTCGTGGATCTTGTCCAGCTTACCGCCGATGATGGCGCCGCGCGGCAGCAGCAGGTTGCCCGACGAATAGTCGTTGGCGCGCTCCGGCATGTCGCCGTAGGACAGCAGCGCCTGCGACGAGATGCCGCCGCCATGCAGCCAGCCCTTGTAGAAGGAGGCGATGGCCAGCAGGTCGGGGATGTAGACCTGTTCGACGAACTCCTTGGACCGATCGACGATGCTCTTGACCAGGTTGAGGCGTTCCATGTTGATCGCGCCGACCGCACCGGTGTCATGCACGTTGATGGCGCAGGGCACGCCGCCCACCAGCCAGTTCGGGTGCGGGTTCTTGCCGCCGAAGATGGTGTGGACCTTGACGATCTCCTTCTGGAAATCCAGCGCCTCGAGGTAGTGCGCCACGGCCATCAGGTTGGCTTCCGGCGGTAGCTTGTAGGCCGGGTTGCCCCAGTAGGCATTCGAGAAGGGGCCGAGCTGGCCGGATTCGACGAACTTCTTCAGGCGGTTCTGCAGGTCGCGGAAATACCCGGGCGACGACAGCGGCCAGTTGGAAATCGACTGCGCCAGCTCCGACGTGCGCTTGACGTCTGCCTTCAGCGCCGACACCACATCGACCCAGTCCAGCGCATGCAGGTGGTAGAAGTGCACCAGGTGGTCATGCACGTAGAGGTTGAGCTGCATCAGGTTGCGGATGGTGTTGGCGTTCTCCGGGATCTTGATCGCCAGGGCGTCCTCGACCGCACGCACCGAGGTCAGCGCATGGGTACCGGTGCACACGCCGCAGATGCGCTCGGTGAAAGCCCAGGCGTCGCGCGGATCGCGGCCCTTGAGGATAACTTCGAGGCCGCGCCACATGGTTCCCGTGGAGACGGCGTTGCGGATCACGTTCTGGCCGTCGAGGTTCACCTCGACACGAAGATGGCCTTCGATGCGGCAGATCGGATCGACCACGACCCGCTTGCCGGAGTTGTCCATCTTGAAGCCCTGAGTTTCATGAACGCCCATGTCACTTTTCTCCCGTCACGTTTTCAGACTTCTTCGCCTTCTTCAGCACCGAGGCGGCGGCATGCACCGCCACTGCCGCGCCGGCCACCGCCGCCGCCGTGCCGCCGACCTTGTCGGCATTTGACTCGACGCCGAACTGCTTGATGTCGGTGACACGGTCGTAGAAAGTGCCCTTGTCCCAGAAGCCGTCTTCCGAGCAGCCGATGCAGCCGTGGCCCGACTGGATCGGGAAGCTCACGCCGTCGTTCCAGCGCACCGTCGAGCAGGCGTTGTAGGTGGTCGGGCCCTTGCAGCCCATCTTGTAGAGGCAGTAGCCCTTGCGCGCC
>JALHNN010000361.1 GCA_022843505.1 Sulfuritalea sp. | reverse complement strand
GCGATGTACCTGCAGGGCGTCGAGAACGTCTTCGACCTGGTCTATGCGCCCGGCCTGACCTATGGCGACGTCTTCCACCAGAACGAGGTCGAGCAAAGCGCCTACAACTTCGAGCACAGCAACGTCGAATTCCTGCTCACCGCCTTCGGCGCCCACGAAGGCAACGCCAGGCACCTGATGGAACAGCAGCTGGCGCTGCCGGCCTACGAGCAGGTGCTGAAGGCGGCGCACACCTTCAACCTGCTCGATGCGCGCGGCGCGATCTCGGTCACCGAGCGCGCCGCCTACATCGGCCGCATCCGCAACCTGGCCCGCAGCGTGGCCCAGAGCTACCTCGAAAGCCGTGCCCGGCTGGGCTTCCCGATGGCGCCCCGGGCCTGGGCCGATGAAGTGGCGGCCAAGCTGAACGAAAAGAAGGCGGCCTGAGATGACGACGAAGAACCTGCTGGTCGAACTGTTCGTCGAGGAACTCCCGCCCAAGGCGCTGAAGAAGCTGGGCGAGTCCTTTGCCGCAACGCTTGCGGCCAACCTGAAATCGCGCGGCCTGGCGGCTGACGATGCGGCGGTCACGGCCTTCGCCTCGCCGCGGCGGCTTGCCGCGCATGTCTCGAATGTCGCGGCGAGGGCCGCCGACCGGAAGGTGCAGCAGAAGCTGATGCCGGTCGCCGTTGCGCTCGATGCCGCAGGACAGCCGACGCCGGCGCTGCTGAAGAAACTGGCCGCGCTCGGCACGGATGCCTCGGTGCTGCCGACGCTCAAGCGCCTGCCCGACGGCAAGGCCGACGCCCTCTTCCTCGACAGCCTGGTGCCCGGCGCGACCCTGGCCGAAGGCCTGCAGGCCGCGCTCGAGGCCGCGCTGGCGGCGCTGCCGATTCCGAAGGTGATGAGCTACCAGCTCGCCGACGGCTGGAGCAGCGTGAACTTCGTGCGTCCCGCGCACAAGCTCGTGGCGCTGCACGGCACCGAGGTGGTGCCGATCGGCGTGCTCGGCCTCAGCGCCGGCCGCGAGACGCAGGGCCACCGCTTCGAGGCGAAGAACCCGATCGTGTCGATCAAGGATGCCGACAGCTACGCCGCGCAGCTCGACAGCGAAGGCGCGGTGATTGCCGGCTTCGCCGCGCGCCGCGCGGAGATCGAGAAGCAGCTCAAGGCCGCCGCGGCGAAGGAAGGTCTGGCGCCGATCGAGGACGATGCCCTGCTCGACGAAGTCACGGCACTGGTCGAACGGCCCAATGTGCTGAGCTGCCAGTTCGAAAAGGAATTCCTCGACGTGCCGCAGGAATGCCTGATCCTGACCATGAAGGCCAACCAGAAGTATTTCCCCCTGCTCAAGGACGGCCGGCTGACCAACAAGTTCCTCGTCGTCAGCAACATCCGCCCCAACGATCCATCGGCGGTGATCGGCGGCAACGAGCGCGTGGTCCGCCCGCGCCTGGCCGATGCCAAGTTCTTCTTCGACCAGGACCGCAAGAAGTCGCTGATGGACCGCATCCCGGGCCTGGCCAAGGTCGTGTACCACAACAAGCTCGGCACCCAGGGCGAGCGCGTCGAGCGCGTCGCCGCGCTGGCGCGTGCCATCGGCGAAAAGCTCGGCGGCGCGCAATTGGGTAACGATCTGGCCAACCACGCCGACCGCGCCGCCGTGCTGGCCAAGGCCGACCTGCTGACCGACATGGTCGGCGAGTTCCCCGAACTGCAGGGCATCATGGGCCGCTACTATGCCCTGCACGACGGCGAGCCGACCGAAGTCGCCGACGCCATCGAGGACCACTACAAGCCGCGCTTCGCCGGCGACGAACTGCCGCGCGGAAACGCGGGCCTGTGCGTGGCCCTGGCCGACAAGCTGCAGACGCTGGCCGACATGTTCGGCATCGGCCAGCTGCCGACCGGCGACAAGGACCCCTTCGCCCTGCGCCGCCATGCCCTGGGCATGCTGCGGATGCTGATCGAGCGCGACCTGGCGCTGGACCTGGAGTGGTTGTTCGCTGCCGCCAAACTCACCGACCCCAAGGTCGTCGGGCAGCTCTCCGACTTCATCTACGAACGCCTGGCCGGCAGCCTGCGCGAGCAGGGCTATTCGGCCCTCGAAGTCGACGCCGTGGTCGGCCTGCGCCCGCAGCGCCTGGGCGACATTCCCAAGCGACTGGCCGCCGTGCGCGCCTTCGCCGCCCTGCCGGAAGCCGCCAGCCTCGCCGCCGCCAACAAGCGCGTCGGCAACATCCTGAAGAAGGCCGACGGCGCCGTATCGGCGAAGGTCGACCCGGCGCTGCTCAAGGAAGCCGCCGAGCTGGCGCTGAACCGCGCGCTCGAGGCCACCAAGCCGCAGGCCGATGCCGCCTTCGAACGCGGCGACTACACCGCCTCGCTGCAGGCGCTGGCCGCGCTGAAGGCGCCGGTGGACAGCTTCTTCGACGACGTCATGGTGAATGCCGAGGATCCCCAGCTGCGCGCCAACCGCCTCGGCCTGCTCGCCACGCTGCACCAGGCGATGAATCGCGTCGCCGACCTGTCAAGGCTTTCCGCCTGATGCGGGGCGGGGCAAACAAAGTGCTTTTTGCGGCGGTGTTCGCCAAAGTCGGCGCTGGCGGCACGGCGACAATCGCGCCATGAAACTCGTCATCCTCGATCGCGACGGCGTCATCAACCACGACTCCGACCAGTACATCAAGTCGCCGGACGAATGGAAGCCGATTCCGGGCAGCCTCGCCGCCATCGCGCGGCTGAACCAGGCCGGCTATCGGGTGGTGGTCGCGAGCAACCAGTCCGGCGTCGGCCGCGGCCTGTTCGAGACCGACACGCTGATGGCAATCCACGACAAGATGATCCGGGCGCTGGCCCAGGTCGGCGGCCGCCTCGACGCGATCTTCTTCTGCCCGCACACCAACGGCGACAACTGCGAATGCCGCAAGCCCAAGCCCGGCATGTACAAGGAGATCGCGGCGCGCTTCAACGCCGACCTCGCCGGCGTGCCGGCAATCGGCGACTCGATGCGCGACCTGCAGGCCGCGGTGGCGGTCGGCGCGCAACCCATGCTGGTGCTGACCGGCAAGGGCCGCAAGACGGCCGACGATCCCGACCTGCCGCCGGGGATCCCGGTGTTCCCCGATCTTGCGGCCGCCGCCGCGCACATCGTGCGCTGACTCCCGGACACATGGCGGCGATCCGATCCCTGTTGTTCCTGCTGATCCTCGTCGTCGTCACGCCGCCTTACACGCTGGGCGTCATCCTCTGCCGGCCGCTGCCCCACAAGACGCGGCGGCACTCGGTGGTGCCCTGGGTGAATTTCGTCATCTGGCTGGTCAAGCACCTGCTCGGCATTCCCTATCGCCTGGTCGGCGCCGAGAACCTGCCGACGCGCCCGGTGGTGGTACTCTGCAAGCACCAATCGGCCTGGGAAACCTTCATGCTGCAGGAAGTGTTCAAGGACACGGTCTTCGTCTGGAAGAAGGAGATCAAGTACATCCCCTTCTTCGGCTGGGCCCTGGCCTCGATCCCGATGATCGAGACCGACCGCAGCGCCACCAAGGCGGCGTTGAAGAGCCTGGTGGACCAGGGCCGCGACCGCCTCGACAACGGCTATACCGTCATCATCTTCCCGGAAGGCACTCGCTCGCAGCCCGGCTCGAAGAACCGCTACAAGGGCGGCGGCGCCCACCTCGCGGTCGAGACCGGCACGCCCGTGGTGCCGGTGGCGCTCAACTCGGGTGAATTCTGGGGCCGCAACGCCCTGTTCAAGAAATGC
>JALHNN010000360.1 GCA_022843505.1 Sulfuritalea sp. | reverse complement strand
GCTGGCCAAGGCCAAGTTCCCCGTCATCATCTCCGGCGGCGGCGTGGTCATGGCCGACGGCGTCGAGGAATGCAAGGCCCTGGCCGAGCGCCTCGGCGCGCCGGTGGTGAACAGCTACCTGCACAACGACTCCTTCCCCGCCAGCCATCCGCTGTGGTGCGGCCCGCTGGGTTACCAGGGCTCGAAGGCGGCGATGAAGCTGATGGCGCAGGCCGACGTGGTGGTGGCGCTGGGCAGCCGCCTCGGCCCCTTCGGCACCCTGCCGCAGCACGGCATGGACTACTGGCCCAAGGATGCCAAGATCATCCAGATCGACGCCGACAACACCATGCTGGGCCTGGCCAAGAAAATCTCGGTCGGCATCTGCGGCGACGCCAAGGCCGCCGCCATTGCCCTGACCCAGCGCCTGGCCGGCCGCACGCTGGCCTGCGACGCCAGCAAGGCCGAGCGCGCGGCGAAGATCAAGGACGAAAAGGCCGCGTGGGAAAAGGAGCTGGACGACTGGACCCACGAGCGCGACCAATTCAGCCTCGACATGATCGACGAGAACGGCAAGGAAAAAACCTTCAGCGGCGGCAGCTACCTGCACCCGCGCCAGGTGCTGCGCGAGCTGGAAAAGGCCATGCCGCCCGACGTCATGGTGTCCACCGACATCGGCAACATCAACTCGGTGGCCAACAGCTACCTGCGCTTTGAAAAGCCGCGCAGCATGTTTGCGGCAATGAGCTTCGGCAACTGCGGCTATGCCTTCCCGACCATCATCGGCGCCAAGGTTGCCGCCCCGCACCGGCCGGCGATCTCGTACGCCGGCGACGGCGCCTGGGGCATGAGCCTGATGGAAACCATGACCTGCGTGCGCCACAACATTCCGGTCACCGCGGTGGTGTTCCACAACCGCCAGTGGGGCGCGGAAAAGAAGAACCAGGTCGACTTCTACAACCGCCGCTTCGTCGCCGGCGAACTCGACAACCAGTCCTTCGCCGGCATCGCGCGAGCCATGGGTGCCGAGGGCATCGTGGTGGACAAGCTGGAAGACGTCGGTCCGGCGCTGAAGAAGGCCATCGACCTGCAGATGAACCAGGGCAAGACCTGCATCATCGAGATCATGTGCACCCGCGAGCTGGGCGACCCTTTCCGGCGTGATGCGCTGTCGAAGCCCGTGCGCCATCTCGATAAGTACAAGGACTACGTCTGAGGCGAGGCAATGCCGCAGGGATTGCCGCCTTGCGGCGGTGATCCCGCAGTGATGCCGACAACGTCGATCGATGTTCTTCGCTCACCCTCTTTCTCCTCCGGGTTGAGCTTTTTCGGAACCATGCGGCCCAGATCGTGGTTCCGGTTTTTTCCACTCGTCACCAAGCTGCGCGAGGAAACAGACCGATGAAAGCGCTCCACCGGATCATGGATCGAGCCCGCGAGGCCCCGGTTCGCATCGCCATGTCCGAAGGTCAAGACCCGCGCATTCTCGCGGCGGCCGTTCGCGCGACACGGGAAGGCATGGCCCGCATCGTATTGGTGGGCGACCGCGCGAGCATCGCGGAGACCGCCCGCACACAGGGATTGAAACTCGCCGGCATCGATTTCCACGATCCGGCGGACGCATCAAACCAGCGGGAACTGGCGCAAGCCCTGTACGAATTGCGACGCCACAAAGGCTTGACCATGGCTCAGGCTGAGTCGAGTGCGCGGGATCCCCTGGTCTGCGCCAACCTGCTGGTTCGCCTGGGGTTGGCCGCGGGCACCGTCTCCGGTGCGGTGCGCACCTCGGCCGACGTTGTCCGCACAGCAATCCAGGTCATCGGCGTCAACCCTGACATCACGCTGGTATCGAGCTTCTTTCTGATGATGTTGTGCGAACCCTTCCACTCGCTGAAGGGAGGGCTGATCTTTTCCGATTGCGGCCTCGTGGTCGATCCCAATGCCGAAGAGCTGTCCGAAATTGCCCTGGCGGCGGTCGATAGTGCGAGCACCCTGCTGATGGAAGAGCCGCGGGTGGCCATGCTTTCGTTTTCCACGAATGGAAGCGCAAAACACGCAGCCGTGGATAAGGTGGTCGCCGCGACTGAACTCGTCAAGATCCGGCGGCCCGGCTTGTGCATCGATGGCGACGTCCAGCTCGACGCCGCCATCGTTGCCAGCATCGCCACGCGCAAGGCGCCGGAGTCCAGGGTGAAGGGTCGGGCCAACGTGCTTATTTTCCCAAACCTCGAAGCGGGAAACATCGGCTACAAACTGGCCGAGCGCATCGGCGGTGCCGTTGCCATCGGGCCCTTGCTGCAGGGTCTGGCCAGGCCGGCCAACGACCTTTCACGCGGTTGCAGCACCGAGGACGTGTTCCATGTGATCGCGGTTACCGTTGTGCAGGCGGGCTACCATGCGTCAAGAACCCGACCCGGTTAAGACAAATGACATTTACCGGCCGTGCCGACTCGGCCAAAGGTCGGGGCGCTTCCTGCACCCTTGCCATCGCAGGCACACCTTCTGGACCGAAACAAACTGGCGGACCGAATTCCGAGGGTACGCCACTACCGAACTCAGCCGCAAAAGGTGCAGGCCGAGCAACTGGTAGATATGCATGGTCTTCCGTTTAGCCCCACAACCCACAACACCGTAAGTCCATCAGTCGATTCACTCGACACAAGAAGGGGAAATGATGCCAACAGCAGTGTTGAAATTGAAATCTGTTCCGTGCGCCAGCCTGCCCATCCCCGGTGCGGACCCTTGGTACGCATGCGAGGGCGATCAAGCCTTGTCGGTGATGATCGATTTTCGATCACGTCCTTCGGTGACGTTGTATGAAAACGAGACCATCGACGAGGCGCTCAAGCACCTGAAACACGCGGGTGTCAGGTGCGCCTTCGTCATCGACGAGAAAAAACATGCTGTTGTGGGAATGCTCACCGCGCACGATATTTTGGGTGAGAAGCCGCAACAGCACGTGCATTTTGCGGGCGGTAGCCGTGGCGATGTGCGGGTAAGAGACATCATGCAAGACATTTCCGATTGGCGTGTGGCAGACGTCAAAGACATCGAGCAATCAACGGTGGGGGATGTATTGAAAATATTTCATGTAACCGGGGTAACGCACTTGCCGGTGATGGAGGCAACAGACAGCAATGATCAACGTTTGCGAGGTCTATTTTCTTTTGCGAAGATAAAACGCCTGCTCGTGAAATGACCGGGCGAACGCAGGAAATCACCGCGACGACCAAAAAGGGGGGTACCGCTGGTGTCTCCCTGTATCGCTGAGCCGGGATCGGCATTTCCCTCGACTAGATCGGACTCTTGCTTCATATGGCTCAGCCCTGCAGCTCGACGATCACTATCTTATGGAATAACCACAGGGAGCGAGTAAATGAAACTTAAGGTGGTCCAATTAAACTTCGGCTATGGTGGTGGTAGCGCGTCCGCCTACATATATGGCCCAGAGCCGACCAACGTATTTGACCGGCGCCCGCACTTGGCCATTCATATCAACTTCACCTTGCACCGCGATCGACCAGATTTCGAAAGCGCTACTCAGGATCTGGTGACTCTGCCGATTGATACCGCAACGCCCTTCTTGTGTGTAGGATTTCTCTCGGATCCACCCATGCATGCGGACCGCGACCTAAGCTGGCCACATCCAAGCGAATATCGGGACAATCTGACGCAGGCCATAGCAAAGATGGTAAGCGTAGCCATACAAACAAGTGATGCTGACTATTGCGCGTAGGGGAGATCTTCAACACCCGACTGCCAAGGGCGTGTTGGCGCTTATTGTC
>JALHNN010000359.1 GCA_022843505.1 Sulfuritalea sp. | reverse complement strand
CCGCAGCTAGTGGTCAAAGTCAACCGTGAGGCGGCGGCGCGCTTCGGCATCAATGCGGACGACATACTCGAAGTTGTTCAGGCAGGCGTTGGCGGCAGCACAGTCAGCACCTTGATCGACGGTGTACGCCGCTTTGATATCCAGGTGCGCTTGGGTGCTGCGTTCCGCGACACGCCACAGGCGATTGGCGATATTCCCTTGCGGACTCCCGCGGGCGCTTTGGTTCCGCTGTCGCGCGTTGCAACGATCGAGATGGACGAGGGCTATACCTTCGTTCGCCGCGAACAGTTGAGTCGTTACTCGGTCTTGCAGATGGACGTGCGCGGGCGCGATGTGGACGGATTCGTCCAGGATGCGGACGCGAAGATTCGGGCGCAGGTGAAACTGCCAGAGGGGTACTGGGTTGAGTGGGGCGGCGCCTTCGAGAATCAGCAGCGTGCCATGGAACGGCTGGCCTTGATCGTTCCGCTCACCATCGGCTTGATTTTTGTGCTGCTCTACACCGCGTTCAACTCACTCACGCACGCCACACTGATCATCGCCAACGTGCCGTTCGCCATCATCGGCGGTGTATTTGGGTTGGCCGTCACCGGTCAGTATGTGTCTGTGCCATCGGCCATCGGCTTCATCGCGGTGTTCGGAGTGGCGATGCTAAACGGCATCGTGCTGGTGTCCTTTCTCAACGATCTGGTACGAAAGGGAGTCAGTATCCGGGAAGCGGTGCGCGGGGGGGCGGAGATGCGGCTACGACCAGTGTTGATGACGGCCTCAGTGGCGATCCTTGGCCTGATACCCATGCTGTTATCACAGGGTGTCGGGGCGGAGACACAGCGACCCTTGGCCACAGTGGTCGTTGGAGGTCTGTTCACCTCGACCGCACTCACACTGCTGCTGCTTCCGCTGATGTACGAATGGATCGAAACTCGTAAGGAACGTAAGAGAACGTCCATCTGAATAGAACGGAAACGAAACATTGTGAAAACCTTGACAGCGATATCGGTGTGTTTGGCAACCTTGGCCCTGGCTGGTTGTGCTGGACATACGCACAGTATTATCTCCGAGGGAAGCGATCGTGAGCTTACCGTCGGCATATTTCGGCACGAAGGGCCGGACGAACCGATGATGGTTCTGGAGTTCAGCGGAACTCGTTTTGAGGCCAGTGGATTCGCCATCCAGCGCAATCAGAATCTAGCGGAGCTGAGAAAAAAATACTACCCAGGCCGGCATTACGACCAGATTTTTTCTGGGCTCGATACGGACCATTACGAGTATTCGGCTCAGCCGATACTGCGCGCCAAAAACGGAGCGACCTTGCGCTGTTTCGCCACATGGCGGTCCGGCGGTTCCCCTGCGGGACATTGCGTGACCAGCGATGGGGTGCACATCAATTTTCGTTTCGAATGAGGCATTGACAGATCAGGAACCAGCCAAAGGAGGTATGACATGAAAGAGATCAAGGCATTCATCCATCAACACCGCGTTGCCGACGTAATCCAGGTTCTCAAAGCGGCCGGAGTCAGCAATCTGTTTGTCACTATTGGTCATGGCATGCTCGTCGCGATAGACGATGGAGAACAGCATTACTCAATGGACTTGGGGGACTCCGTAATCCGCGAGAGTAAGTTGGTGCTGCTGTGCGAAGACGAGCAGGTCGACGCATTGGTAACAGCAATATGCGGCAGCGCGCGCACCGGTAAGCCAGAAGCCGGGTGGGTAATCGTTACAGATGTAATTCAGGCCGTCCCGATCGGCACCCACCATGGCTGACTGTTGCGGCAACAAGCCTCCGGAAAGTGCGCATGGACATGCTCAGGCAGTGAGGCCACACGATCACAATCAAGTTGGTGAAACCCATGGTCCTTCCGCGCCAGCGTCACCAGAGAGGCCCGGGGCGCCGGTTGGGCTTGCGGACGGTATCACGACAGCCATCCGCATCATGCAGATGGACTGTCCGACTGAAGAGGCGCTGATCCGCAACAAGCTGGAAGGCATGTCCTCTGTCAAGAATCTGGAATTCAACCTGATGCAACGCGTACTGACGGTGGTGCATGCGCCGAACGCGCTGGATTCTGTTCTGGATGCGGTGCGCTCACTCGGCTTCCAGCCCGAGGTGGCAGATTCCAGTGGCCAGGCCGCGGCCACCGAAGAGCCCAGTAAGCCCTGGTGGCCGTTGGCATTGGCTGGTGTGGCTGCGATTGCATCGGAAGCCGCAAGCTGGATTGGCTTGCCCAGCGCGCTGGCCGCGGCTCTTGCCATCGTGGCCGTCCTCGCCTGCGGTCTGACTACCTACAAGAAGGGTTGGGTGGCCATTCGCAGTGGCAATCTGAACATCAACGCGTTGATGAGCATCGCCGTGACCGGCGCACTGGCAATTGGCCAATGGCCCGAGGCGGCGATGGTCATGGTCTTGTTTACGATCGCCGAGCTGATCGAGGTCAAGTCACTCGATCGTGCGCGCAACGCTATCAAAGGGCTGATGCAACTTGCTCCAGAAACGGCCACGGTGCAACTAGCAGATGGCAACTGGCGGGAGATGGAGGCAAAAACCGTCACGGTGGGCAGCGTGGTCCGGGTGAAGCCTGGCGAGCGCATTGGTTTGGACGGTGAAATTGTCCGTGGCCGCTCGTCGGTGAATCAGGCGCCGATCACCGGCGAAAGTCTGCCGGTGGACAAGGTGGAAGGCGATGCGGTGTTCGCCGGGACGATCAACGAGTCCGGTTCCTTTGACTACCGGGTCACGGCGGCGGCGAGCAACACCACGCTGGCACGCATCATTCATGCGGTCGAGGAAGCACAGGGGGCGAAAGCGCCGACCCAACGCTTCGTCGATCAGTTCGCCCGCGTTTATACGCCGATCATCTTCGCGGTTGCCGTTGCCGTAGCAATTGTGCCGCCGCTGCTGATGGGGGAAGACTGGTACGACTGGATCTACAAGGCGCTGGTGTTGCTGGTGATCGCCTGCCCCTGCGCGCTGGTGATCTCTACGCCGGTGACGATCGTCAGCGGATTGGCTGCCGCTGCCCGACACGGGATTCTGATCAAGGGTGGCGTCTATCTGGAAGAAGGCCGCAAGCTGGTATGGCTGGCGCTCGACAAGACTGGCACCATCACCCATGGCAAACCGGTACAGACCGAGTTCGAATTGCGTGCCGAGATTGGCGCTGAACGTTGCCGACGGTTGGCCGCCAGCTTGGCCGGTCGTTCAGACCATCCAGTGTCGCAGGCGGTCGCCAAAGCCGCAGATATCGACGGGATTGCGCGAGGGAACGTAGACGAATTCGAGGCGCTGCCAGGTCGCGGCGTGCGCGGTGTAATCGAAGGCAAGACGTATTCCCTGGGCAACCATCGGCTGGTGCATGAACTTGATCGTTGTGGGTTGGATTTGGAAGTCCGCCTTGATGAGCTGGAACGTCAAGGCAAAACGGTCATCATGTTGATCGATGATCAACAGGTGCTGGCATTGTTTGCCGTGGCCGACACCGTAAAAGAAAGCAGCCGAGCCGCCATCGCTGAACTGCACCAGTTGGGGGTCAAGACCGTGATGCTTTCCGGTGACAACCCGCACACCGCCGAAGCAATTGCTCAGCAGGTAGGAATAGATCAGGCTCGGGGCAACCAACTGCCTGAGGACAAATTGAAGGCAATTGAAGACTTGGGAACCAAAGGTGCGGTAGGCATGGTTGGAGATGGGATCAACGATGCGCCCGCCTTGGCGCGCGCCAGCATCGGTTTTGCCATGGGCGCCATGGGTACCGACACCGCGATCG
>JALHNN010000358.1 GCA_022843505.1 Sulfuritalea sp. | reverse complement strand
GTGCTCTTCCGATCTCCGGCGCCACCATCAAGCCTGTCGGAGCCCGCGCCGCCGCCGAGCGTGTCGGCTCCAACTCCACCGAACAAGCTGTCGCTGCCTTGCCCGCCAAGGACCGAGTCGTTCCCGCCCTGCCCATTGATGACATCGTTTCCCGCGCCGCCGTCGATGCGTTCATTGAATTCGCCGGCGGAAAGGCTGTCGGCAGCATCGCTGCCAACGGGCACTCCGCGCAACACCTCACCGCTCCACTCGTTGCCGTCGGCAAACACGATCCGCGGCAGAACATAGCTGGAGTACCCGTTTGGCCCCTGCCCGAAAACCCCGATGGAATCGGCGGTGCCGACGATATGCAGGCGCGTCCCGCCGAAATCACCGGGCGCATCGCGCGACAGCATCAGGTCCGCAGCGCCTGTACCCGCCGCAATGCGAATCACATCGTCGTCACCCGACCCCGCCGACGACTGGAACACCGTATCGACACCGCTACCGGGGCCAAACAGGTAAACATCGTTGCCTGCCCCGCCGTGCAGCTCATCGTTGCCGGCGCCGCCGTCAAGGATGTCGTTGCCGGCCTCGCCGAAAAGGAAATCGTCGCCACCCATCCCGGCGATGTAGTCGGCCTGCTCCGTGCCCGCCAGGCTATCGCCGACCGAAGTTCCCTGTTTATAGGTCGGCGCCGACGTCAGGACGGTCGCATCCCATGCGGTTCCGTCGGCGAACTCGACCCGATCCAGCGGCACGCCGGCGCCGAAGCGGATCGACTCGCCGCTGTCGTCGATACTGAAGCGGTAGCCACCGAAGTACTTGACCACGGTAACCGCATCCGCCGCCACACCGGGCTTGAAGCGCAAGGAGTCGCTGCCGCCGGAACCCGTTGAAACATAGACCACGTCAGCGCCATCGCCGCGACCGAAGAGATACACGTCGTCACCCGCCTCGCTGGCCAGCAGATCGTTGCCGGCGCCGCCATCGAGCAGGTCGTCACCCTCGCCGCCATAGAGCTGGTCAGCGCCGTCGCCGCCTTCGACCACATCCGCGCCAGCGAAAGCCCAGAGCTGATCGTTCCCGGAATATCCGAGCAGGCGCTCGGCATCGTTCCCCGCGAGCAGGCTGTCGTCGCCGCTGGTTCCCCAATACTCCCGGCGGACTTCGGACAACAGTTCCGCCGACCAGCGGGTTCCATCTGCGAACTCGAGCGCCGGCATCGCCGACTGGCCGAATTGCCCCGGCAGGAAGATCGAATCAGGGCTTCCCGCAAGGCTGATGCGAAGCCCGAACCCATCGCGGGTCAAGGCGACATCCGCGGGCGCAATGCCTTCCTTGAAGCGGATCACGTCCGCATCCCCAGCCCCTGCCGGTGGCAGGTACAGGGTATCCGCGCCGTCCCCGCGTCCGAACAGGAACACGTCGTCGCCAGCGCCACCCGTGACCGTGTCGTCGCCGCCACCGGCATCGATGACGTCGCGCCCAGCAGTGGCGACGATCGACTCTCCGTCAGCCGAGCCGCTGATCGCCAGCACGGCATCGGCGAAGGCCGACGACGCCCAGCGCGTTCCATCCGCGAATTCGACATCGGGCAGCGGCGCCTCGCCCGGCTGTTGGGCAATCGTCACGGAGCCAAGGCCATCACGCAATGTCAAGTGTACGCCCCCCGCATCGCGCGTCAGGACCACGTCCGCAGCGAGGATTCCGCTGCCGAAGCGGATCAGATCCTGGTCCGCCGCGCTCGCGCCGGATTGCGAAATCCGGTCGTTGCCGTCGCCGAGGCGATATTCATAGATGTCGTTGCCCGCGCCACCCGTCAGGCTGTCCTTACCCTCGCCGCCGTCGAGCAGATCGTCGCCACCGCCGGGATTCAGCAGATCGTTGCCTGCGCCGCCGCGGGCAACATCGTCACCGGCGCCAAGAATGATGTCCTCGTCCGCACTCGTGCCGGACACCGCGCGGCCCAGGTTCATCCGCTCGACCAGTTCGCCGATCGTCAGCACGCTGCCATCGCCGAACTCGAACAATTCGATGCCCGTGCCCACCGCATCGCCCGGCTTTGCCAGCGCGATGCGCAGTCCGGTGCCATCCGCCATGTCGAGGCGCAGATAGCCGGTATCGTCGTTGCCCGACACCGTGATCGATTGCGGCAGGGTCGCGACATCGAGAACCACCCTGTCCACTTCGATTCCGTTGCCATAGTAGGCCTCGAGTTGGCGATGATCATTAGCGTGCAATGCAGGCAGCACAGGCAGAGGTTCGTAGTACTGATGGTTTTCTGCCAAAGCCTCAAGGGTCTGCGGGCCAGCGGGTGCGTAGAACGCAACCATTTCTTCATAGGTATCGAAGCGCATGAAGCCGAAAGCAACCCAGCTGCCGCCCCATTGCCTGCGGCCCGCGAGCTCGAATTCATCGATGCCCAAAGCGGCATAGCGCACCGCGTCGACATCATCGACACCGACGTCGCTTATGGTGTCAATGCCGTTCTCGTTGATCACGCGATAGACATCGCCCTCGCCCCCGCCAGCAAGCGTATCGTTTCCGGCACCGCCGATCAGTATCTGGCGGCCCGCGGTACCGAAGACCTTGTCAGCGCCGGAATTGCCATAAAGCAGGTCCCCCGCGTCTCCAATGATTGTGTCGTTGCCGGCCCCGGCATCGACCAGGTCAATCTGTCGGGAAACGAGGTCTGGCGCATTCACGGCATCGATGTGGTTGTCGCTTGCACCTCCCGCCACTTCCGTCAACAGCAGCCTGGTGAAGTGCATTGTTTGCGTCGGCACCACCACGCCATTGCCGGCAAATCTGTAATGCCCATCTTCCACTGGCCCGGCCTGACTTTCGACTGAAGCAAAGTCGACCATGGTCCCGTGCATCGGACGATAGCCTTGGGTGACAACCTGCGGCGTACCATTCTCGCCAGCAATGACATAGGTGCTGAGGACTTCGAAGGGCCCGGGCGGCTCCCAACGCAGATTGAGAGCCATCATCGAGCTGCTGTGTGTTGGCGGCGTCGCTGGCGCGACGCCTACAGTTATCGTGGCGTCATCGCTCTCGAATCTTGAAACCGCAAACCGGACCGATTCCAGCGTTACGGGATGTTGCGGATGAGGAGCAACCAGTTGCACACGCAGGCCATCATCCAATGCCTGCGTCCCCAGGGTCTGAAATATCCTTGCTTCCGGTTGCAAGGATGTACGAGTGAAAGCGCCATCCTTGAAGAACGGATAGAGATTGCTCATCGTGGACCGCTGGCTGAGCCATTGTTCGAACGTAACGTCCGCCCGTATCTGATTCAGAAGTTGATCCCCATTCCGTGTCGGCATCGCCAGCAGATCCGCGAGACTGGCCTGCCGTCCATCCGCCACCACGACGGTCCAATCCCCGGCCTGGTGTCTCCTGATCCGGAGGCTGTCTCCAGTCGCCCTTATCGTTACCACCGCATCGTCGCCGTCAGTGTCGAAGCGAAGGTTTTCCATTGCCACGTAAGTATCGAGAAGGATGCTGCCGGATTCGCCCGCCATCTCGTCGACGATGTCATGGCCACCGCCAACGGCAAGCCTGTAACTGTCCGATCCAGCGCCGCCACGCAAGAGATCGTCGCCTCGACCACCCTCGAGCACGTCGTTGCCGTCGCCCGCATCGATAGTGTCGTCAAGGTTGGTGCCATGCAGTGTCTCGCCGGCCGCGGTGCCGGCAAAGTCGATGCCCCGCGCCACAAGTTCCTCGTAGGACAGACGGGCTCCGTCATCCAGCAGGACGCTATCGAACATTCGCCGGCCAAGCACATC
>JALHNN010000357.1:1666-3806 GCA_022843505.1 Sulfuritalea sp. | reverse complement strand
GCCACCACAGCACCGCCCAGCAAGCAGATGCTCACCGCCGCCCGCCATCTCGCGGCGGCGGGCGAAGCGCACCAGTACCTGACCTTCCAGCTCTCCGGCGAGATGTACGCCGTGGGCATCCTCAACGTCAAGGAGATCATCGAATACGGCCAGATCACCGAGATCCCGATGATGCCGGCCTTCATCCGCGGCGTGATCAACCTGCGCGGCGCCGTGGTGCCGGTGGTCGATCTGGCCGCCCGCTTCGGCCATGCGCAAAGCGAGATCGGCAAGCGCACCTGCATTGTCATCGTCGAAGTGCGCCATGACGAGGGCAGCCACGATCTCGGCATCATGGTCGATGCGGTCTCCGAGGTGCTGGAAATCCCCGGCAACGAAATCGAACCGGCGCCCAGCTTCGGCGCCAAGATCCGCGCCGACTTCATCGCGGGCATGGGCAAGGTGGCGGGCAAGTTCGTCATCCTGCTCGACATCCAGCGCGTGCTATCGGTGGATGAGATGGCGGTACTCGCGAATGTCGGCGAGACGTCGTCGGCCGAGGTCTGAATAGGCGGACTCATCGCCGCCAGCAAGCCTCCGCCGATGGCCAGCGGCCCGTTGGCCAGATGCCGGAACGCCTCCTTGCGGGGCGTTCCGGCATTTCAGCCAGCTGCTTTCATACCCGCTGAATCGAGTCGCCGGTGACTTCCAGCCATAGGGTCTCGCCGTTCTTGCGTTTCATGTTGAGGATGGCGCTGCGCGGCAGGCCGGCGACATGGCGGGTGATGACGTCCATCACCCAGCCGTGGGTGATCACCAGGATGCGCTGCCCGGAATACTGGCGACCGATGAAATGCAGCGCGGAGACGATGCGCTCGGCGAACTCGTCCATGGTCTCGCCCTGCTCGAAATCTGCCGCCGGATTGCGCCGCATGATCTGTTGCAGCAGTACCGGGTTCAGTTCGGCGAGTTCGACCTTGGGCACACCCTGGATGACACCGAAGTTGCGTTCCTTGAGTCCGTCGATGCACACCGGTGGTGGCAGGCGCAGCGAGCGGGCAATGATCTCGGCCGTCTCCAGCGAACGCGCCAGCGGGCTGGAACAGACCAGCGAGAACTTCGCCTGGCTCAAGGCGGCGACCAGTTCGTAGGCCTGGCGCCGCCCCAGATCGTTGATCCTGACGTCGAGCCAGCCCTGCAGGATGCCGGCGACATTCCAGTCGGTTTCGCCATGGCGGGCGACGCAGACGATCGCGGGAGGGCTCCCTTCCTTCACATTCCGCCCGGGACTAGAAATACCAGCGCGTGACCATCTCGGCGACGCAGGCCGGCTTTTCGCCGCCCTCGATTTCGACCGTCGCCTGCCACAGCATCTGCGCCCCGCCGGGGATGTCCTCGACCGCGCCGAGCACAAAGCGGGCGCGCACGCGGCTGCCGACTTTCACCGGGGCGGCGAAGCGCACGCGGTTGAGACCGTAATTGACCGCCAGCTTGATGCCGTCGACGGCGATGCATTCGCCGGCGAACCGGGCCAGCAGCGACACCGTCAGGTAGCCATGGGCGATGGGGCCGCCGAAGGGCGACTCGCGCTTTGCCCGCTCGACATCGACGTGTATCCACTGGTGGTCGCCCGTCACTTCGGCGAAGGCATCGACGCGCGACTGCTCGATCGCCATCCAGTCGCTGAGGCCGATCTCCTGTCCGACCTTTGACTTGGCATCGGCGATGCCGGCAAAACGGGTGGCTGTCATGTGATTTCTTTCGCGGCTGTTGGGCCTGGAAACGGCCCGATGGCTGGGTTGGCCCGCCCGACAGGACTCGAACCTGTTACCCCCGGCTTAGAAGGCGGATCAGCGTGTTTTCTGAATAAAGTAGGCCTTGATTATATGTAACTTTTTATCAACCAGGCGCTCTCGCAAACCGCCTTATCCCTAGTTTTACCGCGTCATGCCGTACAGTTCTTTCACAGTTGTTTTTCCAGTCGCAGATCAAACTTAGCGAATTCTCGGATCGACGATTCCTCGGCATTAGAGTCACGACGGCACACCGCCGCACTATGCCACAGCCCGCTCGATCAGAAATGGCAAGGTTATATTCCACGCATAATTTGTCCCCCAATGAGGGGCAAACTTGCCTCTTAGTATCGTTGATGTTATATTTC
>JALHNN010000357.1:0-1656 GCA_022843505.1 Sulfuritalea sp. | reverse complement strand
CCGGCCTGTCGGCGGCATCGGCCCGCAATCTCGTGCATAAGGCCCAGCAGCGAGGCTTGGTGACGCGACTGAAGCCCGGTCTGTACAACCTCGTGCCTTTCGAACTTGGCCGAGCCACTGAGCATATCGACAGCCCGTACCTGATCGCACGAGAACTCGCCGGTGCAGCGCCCTACTTCCTGTCGCACGGCACAGCACTTGAACTGCACCGCATGGTAACGCAGCCGAACTTCACCGTGTATGTGTCGTGTACGCGGCGCGTGCGTCCACAGACAGTGGGCGGCTATGACTTTCGGTTTATCCACATCACCGCGGAACAAGAATTCGGGGCGATCAAGCACTGGATCGACAAGGAGCGCTTCGTGATGATCAGCGACATGGAGCGCACCATCATCGATGGTCTCCGACACCCGGCATTTGCCGGTGGCATTACCGAAGTCGCCAAGGGATTGTGGATGAAGCGGGACGTATTGAAAGTCGAACGGCTGGTGGACTACGCACGACGCCTCGGCATCGGTGCCGTCGTGCGCCGCCTCGGCTACCTGCTGGAACACTATGGGCTGGCAGATGCTTCGATGCTGGAACCGCTGCGCAGCATGCTGACGGCAACGTACCAGCGCCTTGATCCACTACTCCCCGCCGAGGGGGCATTTCTCTCACGTTGGCGACTCCAGCTCAACGTGACTCCTGAAGAACTCGATGCCGTGAGGCTTGGCTGATGATTCCCCAACGCAACATTTCCCTGATCTCGAACACGCTGGTGACCGCTGGCGGGCGGCGCATCCCCGAGGCAGTCATCGAACGCGATTACGTGCTGGCCTGGTTCCTGAACGGTCTGGCCGGTCATCCGCTGCGCGAGGTGCTCGCCTTCAAAGGTGGCACCGCCCTGCGACGCTGCTGGTTCGAGGACTATCGGTTTTCGGAAGACTTGGATTTCACCTTGACCTGTCCAATCACCCTCGAGAAGATCCTGGCGGGGTTGAACGAAATCTTCGCCACCATCGAAGCCGACTCGGGCCTGCGGATCGCTTTTGACCGCGAAGACCGCCATGACCACCAGAACAGCCACACCTTCTACCTGCGCTATCAAGGGCCGCTGCCCGCTGCGAACGATGTGAAGGTTGACATCACGATCAACGAAGTCCTGTGCTTCCCTCTGCAAGATCGCCCGATTCAGCGCACCTACGACAACTTTGACGACTTGCCCGAAGGGCCGACCGTGAAGGTCTACGCCATCGAGGAGATCGCCGTTGAAAAGCTGCTGGCCTTGAGCGACCGAGCACGCAACGAGCCACGTGACTTGTATGACCTCTGGTATCTGTTCGGCTCCACCAACATGCGCGTTGCGGAGATGCGTGCCGAACTCGATGCCAAGTTGGCATTGCGGCAACGCGCCATTGCAGGCATGGAGCAGGCAATCGCCGCCAAGGAAGATCGTCTACGGCGGCTCTGGACCGCCCGTCTCGTTCACCAGATGAACCATCTGCCACCGTTCGATGACGTCTTTCGGGAAGCGATGCGTGCCGTTCGCGCCGCCGACTTGCCTAAGGCGGATGGCTAATCGGGTTACCTACGTACCAAAGAGAAGCACCATGGCCTATTTGTTGTTACGTCCCGTTCAAATCGCGGGCAAGAAACCCGACCTGAATGAGGATG
>JALHNN010000356.1 GCA_022843505.1 Sulfuritalea sp. | reverse complement strand
CTTCCGCCCCGGCCTCGTCGGCGGACATTGCATCGGCGTCGACCCTTACTACCTGACCCACAAGGCGCAGGAAATCGGCTACCACGCCGAAGTCATCCTCGCCGGGCGGCGCATCAACGACGGCATGGGCGGCCACGTGGCCGGGCAGGTGGTCAAGCTGATGCTGAAAAAGGCCATCAACGTCGTCGGCTCGCGCATCCTGGTGCTGGGCTTCACCTTCAAGGAAGGCTGCCCCGACGTGCGCAATACCAAGGTGATCGACATCGTCCGCGAACTGGCCGGCTACCACACGCAAGTCGACATCTACGACCCCTGGATCGACCCGGCCGAGGCCGAGCACGAATACGGCGTGCGGCCCATGGCGCAGCCGCCGGCGGCCGGCACCTACGATGCCATCGTGCTGGCCGTGGCGCACCCGGAATTCCTGCAGCTGGGCGCTGCCGGCATCCATGCCCTGGGCAAGGCGGAGCACGTGCTCTATGACGTCAAGTCCCTGCTGGGCAAGGCAGAGTCGGATGGGCGGCTGTGATTGCTGCAGGGGCGAACCTGTTCGCGAGCCAATCAAACCCGGGGCGCGTGCATGTGCGTCAAGAGTCTCGACAAGTGATAGCGTGATATCATCCTTCTGAACAAAATCAGGTTCGGAGGTGTCTCGTGGCCCAGGTTATCGTTCGCAATATCGGAGACGACGTTAAAACCATCCTCAAACAGCGCGCCAGCCGGCACGGCTGGAGCATGGAAGAGGAGGTCCGGCAGATATTGCGTCGTGCCGTTTGTGACGAAGAACAATCCCGGCCAAAGCTCGGCTCGCGAATAGCACAGCGCTTTGCCGGTACCGGGCTCTCCGAGTCCTTGCCTGAATTGCGCGGTCAAGCCATTGCCCCCATGGATCTTGGCGCATGATGATCCTGGATACGAATGTCCTGTCGGCTCTGATGCAGGAACGGCCCGATTCCAAAGTCGTGGCCTGGCTCGACGAGCAACCGGCGGAATCCATATGGATCAGCAGCATCACCGTGTTTGAAGCCCGCTACGGATTGGCTTTGCTCGCATCCGGTCAGCGCAAGGAAGTCCTGCAAGAGCGCTTCGAACTGCTTATACGTGACGATCTGGAAAATCGCGTGGCGCAGTTCGATACCAACGCCGCCAGCTTGGCTGCGGAACTTGCCGCCGACCGCAAGGCACGCGGGCGGGTGGTGGATATGCGCGACACCTTCATTGCCGGGATCGCCCTGGCGCGCCGCGCTTCACTGGCTACGCGCAACACAAAGCACTTCGATGATTTGTCGGTTTCCGTGGTCAATCCGTGGAGCGATACGGCATGATCCGAACCGGATGAACCTCCTCTTCATCCACCAGAACTTCCCCGGCCAGTTCCGCCACATCGCCGCCCATTTCGCCGCCGACCCGGGCAACCGGGTGGTGGCCATCGGTGAGGCCCCAAACCTGAAGAAGGCCGCCGCGATCCATCCGCGGATCGAACAGCGCCCCTATGCCTCGCCCCCGCCGGCACACGCGGCAACCCATCGCTATGTGCGGGGCTATGAAGCCGCCGTGCAGCGCGGCCTTGCCGTTGCCGACGCCGCCACCCGGCTCAAGGCCGAGGGCTTTGTCCCCGACCTGATCCTGGCCCACCCGGGATGGGGCGAGGCGCTCTATTTGCGTGATGTCTTCCCCGCATCACGCATCGTGCAGCATGCCGAATTCTTCTATCAACCAACCGGTGCCGACGTCGGCTTCGACCCCGAATTTCCGACGGCCGGGGACGATGCCTACCGCATCCGCACCAAGAACACCACGCAGCTCATGAGCATGGCGCAGGCCGACCTGCTGATCGCGCCCACCGAATGGCAGCGCAGCCGCTTCCCCGACACCCTGCGCAGCCGCATGCAGGTGGTCCACGAAGGCATAGACACCACGCTGGCCGTGCCGAACCCGGCGACAACGATCACCCTGGCGCGGGCCGGCGTCACCCTTGCCGCCGGCGACGAAGTGGTGACCTACGTGGCGCGCAACCTCGAGCCCTATCGCGGTTTCCATGTGTTCATGCGCGCCTTGCCGCGCCTGCTCGGCCTGCGGCCCAAGGCGCGGGTGCTGATCGTCGGCGGCAATGCCGTCAGCTACGGATCGAAGCCCGCCGGCGGGCGTACCTGGCGCGAAACCCTGATCGCCGAAGTCGGCGCCGGCATCGACGCCACCCGCGTGCATTTTCTTGACCGGCTGCCGTATGCGGCCTACCTGCAGGTGCTGCAGGTCTCGGCGGTGCACGCCTACCTGACTTACCCTTTCGTCCTCTCGTGGTCGCTGCTGGAAGCGATGTCGGCAGGCTGCATGGTGGTCGGCTCGCGCACCGCACCCGTTGAGGAAGTCATCACCCACGGCCAGAACGGCTGGCTGGCGGACTTTTTCGACCATCAGTCCCTGGCCGGAACTCTTGCCGAGGCGCTTGAGCAGCGCGCCCGGCTGGGGGCGATCCGCGATGCCGCGCGCCAGACCATTGTCGAGCGCTATGACCTGAGAAGCATCTGTTTGCCACGGCAGGTGGCACTGTTGGCGACGTCCTGACGGGTTTGCTTGCGAACACCAGATCGCGAGGGCGAAGTATCTGCGCGTTAGATAATGTAAAGCAATTTAGACATTATTGGCAACAGTGTATAGAATGATTTCACTATGCCAGGTAAAGCGCCGCTTTCATTTCCTTCCGAAGGCAAGTTGCTTGCCGACTTGGGCGAGCGATTGCGCCTTGCCCGGCTGCGCCGTCGCTTGACGGCGGTCGTTGTTGCCGAACGTGCCAATATTTCGCGACCGACGCTGGCAAAGGCGGAACGTGGCGATCCCTCGGTCACCCTGGGGACCTATCTGCGCATTCTCGCCATCTACGGACTGGAAAGCGGTCTCTCCACGGTGGCGGGGGACGATGTCCTCGGGCGTCGCCTTCAAGACCTCGCCTTGCCTGCCCCGAGAAAGCGGCGGAAATGAGCCAGTCGCTTGAAGTCTGGCTGGATTGCGATCTGTGCCCGATGCGGCGATTGGGTACGCTGGCCCACGACCGTGGTCAGGTACGCTTCCAGTACGACAAGGCCTGGCTGAAGCAGCAGGACATCGCCTTTGCCATCGATCCGCAACTGACGCTTGACGCCGGGCCATTCTTTCCCAAACCGGACGCGGGGAATTTTGGAGTCTTTCTCGACTCGTCGCCGGATCGATGGGGGCAAACCTTGATGCGGCGCAGGGAAGTGCTGCAGGCCAGGGAAGAAAAGCGGCCTGCCAGAACACTTTACTCGTGGGACTTTCTGCTCGGCGTGCAGGACATCACCCGACAGGGTGCTCTCAGATTCCGCTTTGCGGACGGTGAAACCTTCCTTGCCAATGAAGCATTGGCGGCACCTCCATTAACCAGTCTGGCGGAACTGGCTGCCGTGGCCACGGAATTGACGCGCAAGAACATCGATGACCTCGATCAGTTGAGGCGCTGGCTCGCCGTGCTGGTGGCGCCCGGCGCCTCATTGGGCGGCGCACGACCCAAAGCCAACTTTTGCGACAAGACCGGGGCGCTGTGGATTGCCAAGTTTCCGTCTGCCGATGATGATCGTGACATCGGGGCCTGGGAAGGCGTGACGTGGTGGCTGGCCAGGCAGGCCGGGATCGACATGCCGACCATGAAGGAACAAGGCGTCGACGTCGAACTCGCCAACTGGCGCGCCATTGTCGCTCCTCCGGGGCTTGACGACGCACAGACCAAGGCGCTGCGCGATGCGGTCGATGCCGCCGTCAAGAGCGAGGCCTGGAAGAAGGTTCTGGCCGACAAGAAGTGG
>JALHNN010000355.1 GCA_022843505.1 Sulfuritalea sp. | reverse complement strand
CTCGGCGACTCGATTGCCCACGGCGGCGTCTGCCTGACGGTGATCGCGAAAAAGAAGAACAGCTACCAGGTCGATGTCTCGCGCGAGACGCTGGACTGCGCCGTCGGCCTGGACCAGCTCGGCGCCGAGCTCAACCTGGAAAAAGCCATGCGCCTGTCGGATTTCATCGGCGGCCACCTCGTGTCCGGCCATGTCGACGGCGTCGGCGAGGTCATCAGTTTCGACAGGATCGGCGAATCCCACGAGCTGGTCATTGCGGCGCCGAAGAAACTGGCCAGGTACATCGCGCGCAAGGGCTCGATCACGGTCGATGGCGTGTCGCTGACCACCAACAAGGTCAAGGGGCGCAAGTTCTCGATCAACCTGATCCCGCACACCGTCGAGGTGACGACGCTGAAGCGCCTGCACCCCGGCGCCGGGGTCAACCTCGAAGTCGATCTGATCGCGCGCTACGTCGAACGCATGCTGAACGCCGCCGGGGCGTAAAATGCGCGCCTTCGCCAGCCCGGAAGCACTTCCATGAGCATCAGCCCCGTACTCGACATCGTCGCCGACATGCGCGCCGGCCGCATGGTGATCCTGGTCGACGAAGAGGATCGCGAGAACGAAGGCGACCTCGTCATCGCCGCCGAGCATTGCACGCCCGAGGCGATCAACTTCATGGCCAAGCATGGCCGCGGCCTGATCTGCCTGACGCTGACCGAAGCGCGCTGCCGCCAGCTCGAACTTCCGCTGATGGTGCGCGACAACAAGACGCCCCACGGCACGGCGTTCACGGTCTCGATCGAGGCCGCCGAGGGCGTCACCACCGGCATCTCGGCCCACGACCGCTCGCGCACCGTGCTGGCCGCGGTGGCCAGGGGCGCGACGCCGGCCGATATCGTCCAGCCCGGCCACATCGTCCCCTTGATGGCGCAGAACGGCGGCGTGCTGGTGCGCGCCGGCCACACCGAAGCCGGCTGCGACTTCGCCCAGCTCGCCGGCTGCGAACCCGCCTCGGTGATCTGCGAGATCCTCAAGGAAGACGGCACCATGGCGCGGCTGCCGGACCTGCTGGAGTTCGCCCGCGAGCACGGCCTGAAGATCGGTACCATCCGCGACCTGATCCAGCACCGTTCGGAAACCGAAAAGCTGATCGAACGCGTCGCCGACAAGGAAGTGGAGTGCGCGCAGGGGCGTTTTCGCCTGCGGGCCTTTGCCGACCGTTCGAGCGGCGACGTGCACCTGGCCATGTCCTGCGGCGAGATCACGGCCGGCGACGAAACCCTGGTGCGCGTGCATGAGGCGGTCTGCGTGCTCGATTTCCTCGACCATGGCAGCCGCGGCCATACCTACAGCGTCGACTTCGCCCTGCGCACGATTGCCGAACAGGGCAAGGGCGTGCTGGTGCTGCTGCATCGCGCCGAGACCGGCAATGCCTTGCTTACCGCGCTGAAAAAGGAGAAAGCCGAGCGCCCCGCCTACGCCTGGGACCCACGCATCTACGGCATCGGCGCGCAGATCCTGCGCGAACTCGGCGTCGGCAAGATGCGCCTGATGTCGAGCCCGCGCAAGATGCCCAGCATGGCCGGCTTCGGCCTCGAAATCACGGGCTATTTCACACCCGCCGGAGGGAAGTCGGAATGAGCATCCGCGAACTCGAACCCAATCTCGCCGGACGCGGGCTGCGCGTCGGCATCGTCCAGGCTCGCTTCAACCAGGACATCGGCGAAGGTCTGCGTTCGGGCTGCCTTGCCGAACTCGCGCGCCTCGGCGTCGCCGATGCCGACGTCACCTACGCCACCGTGCCCGGCGCGCTGGAGCTGCCGCTGACCCTGCAGGCCATGGCGCAAAGCGGCCGCTTCGACGCCCTGGTGGCGCTGGGAGCCGTGATCCGCGGTGAGACCTACCACTTCGAAATCGTTTCCAACGAATCGGCGCGCGGCATCACCGACGTGCAGCTGAACAGCGGCATCCCGATCGCCAATGCCGTGTTGACCACCGAGAACGATGACCAGGCGCTGGTACGCATGGTGCAAAAAGGAACCGAGGCGGCGCAGGCGGCGATCGAAATGGCGAACCTGCTGAGAGCGCTCAAGTAATGGCCGGAAGCAAGTCGCCCCGGCGGCGCGCGCGCGAGTTCGTGATCCAGGGCCTCTATCAATGGCTGGTGGGCGGCCAGGATGAAGCCTCGATCCAGGTGCAGGCGGAATCCGTGGCCGGCTTCGACAAGTCGGATCTCACGCTCTACTCGACGCTGCTGGAGGAGGCGCGCAACCAGGCCCCCATGCTCGAAGCCGAGTTGGCGCCGCACATCGACCGCCGCTGGGACGAAGTCTCGCCCATCGAGCGCTGCATCCTCCTGTTGGGCGCCTGCGAACTCAAGCTGCATCCCGAAACACCCTACCGCGTGATCATCAACGAAGCCATTGAACTGGCCAAGACCTACGGCGGCACCGACGGCCACAAGTTCGTCAATGGCGTGCTGGACAAACTGGCGGCGGTGTCGAGGGCCGCGGAACTCAAACAACGCTGATTCCGTGCCCTCGGAATTCGACCTCATCGCGCGCCACTTCACGCGCGGAACATCCCACACGACACTTGGCGTCGGCGACGACGGCGCCCTGATCGCGCCCGCGCCGGGCTGCGAACTGGTGATTTCCACCGACATGCTGGTCGAAGGCACGCATTTCCTGCGCGACACCGACCCGGACGACCTGGGCTGGAAGACCCTCGCCGTCAATGTCTCCGACATGGCGGCGATGGGCGCGAAGCCGCGTTGGGCGACGCTGGCGATCGCCCTGCCTGACGCCGACGAAGCATGGATCGCGGCCTTCGCCCGCGGCTTTTTCGCCTGCGCCACCGAGTTCGGCATCGACCTGATCGGCGGCGATACGACGCGCGGACCGCGCAATCTTTGCGTCAGCATTTTCGGCGAAGTTGCTGCCGGCAAGGCCTTGCGCCGCAGCGGCGCGTGTGCCGGCGACGAGATCTGGGTCTCGGGCCGACCCGGGCGCGCCGCATTGGGTCTGGCCCACCTGCAGGGCCGCACCGTGCTTGGCGAACCGCGCCGCTCCGACTGCATCGCCGCGCTGCAGCGCCCCCAGCCGCGCGTGGCGCTCGGGCTCGCCCTGCAGGGCTTGGCCACCGCGGCCATCGACGTCTCGGATGGCCTGCTCGCCGACCTCGGTCACATCCTCGAATCCTCCGCGGTCTCGGCGCAGCTCAAGATTGCCGTACCGCCAGCGCCGACTCTCGAGCGTGACGCCTGGCTGTGCGGCGGCGACGACTACGAACTGGTGTTCACCACTCCGCCGACGAAGCATGCCCAAATTGCCGCCCTGTCCAAGACGCTCGGGCTGGATTTGACCTGCATCGGGCGCATCGAAGCCGGTCCGGCCGGCCGGATGGATGTCATCGATGCCGATGGCGCGCCGGTCATCGTACCCCGGCGCGGCTACGACCACTTTGCGAATGGCTCCGCGCCCGCGAGAACCTGATGGCCAGGTTGCCCCCGCCCCCCGTCCGCTTCCTGATGCATCACCCGGCGCACCTGGTCGCCTGCGGTTTCGGCAGCGGGCTGTCGCGCTGGGCGCCGGGAACGGCAGGCACCGCCTTCGCCTGGCTCAGCTACCCTTTTCTGCGCATGTATCTGGAAGGCGATCTCGGCTTTGCGATCTTCCTGCTGCTGGCCTTTGCCATAGGCGTCTCGGCCTGCCAGATCACCGGGCGGGCGCTGGGCGTGGTCGATCACGGCGCCATCGTCTGGGACGAGATCGTGCCTTTCTGGTGCGTGCTGATGTTCGTGCCCCAGGAAATCCTCTGGCAACTCGCGGCCTTCCTC
>JALHNN010000354.1 GCA_022843505.1 Sulfuritalea sp. | reverse complement strand
CTGGCTCGCGCCAAGGCCGAGGAACAGCGCCTCGTTGTCGTCGAGCAATTTCAGAAAGCGTACGGCATCGACCTCGACGCCGAGCTCGAAGCGGATGCCGGCCTGCTCCATGAGTATCCGGCGCCGGTCCAGCGCGCGCTTGTCGAAGCGGAAGGGGGGCAGGCCGCTGGACAGCATGCCGCCGATCTGCGTGTCGCGGTCATACACCGTGACGTTCCAGCCGGCACGGTTCATCGCCTCGGCGAAGGCCAGCCCGGCCGGGCCGGCGCCGATCACCGCGGCATCCTTGTCCATGCGCTTGGCCGGTGCCAGTGTCGGGCGCCAGCCGCGCGCCAGTGCTTCCTCGGTCACTGCATGCTCGATGGCGCCGATGGCCACCGCCGCCTCGCCCTGCCGCACGCGGGCGCAGGAGCCTTCGCAGAGGCGGTCCTGGGGGCACAGCGCGCCGCAGAGTTCGGGTAGCGGGGAGGTAGAGGCCATGATCTCGGCGGCGGCCTCGATCCTGCCCTTGGCGGCCTGCATCAGCCATTCCGGAATCCGGTTGTGCAACGGGCAGGCCGTGCGACAGGTGGGCTCGCCGCAGTCGAGGCAGCGCGTCGCCTGGGCTTGTATCTCGGCCAGCGGCAGGCGCTCGGCGCAGGCGTCGATGCGCGGCAATTCGGGGGCGGCGACGCGGCGCAGGAGATGGGTGGCGTCCTGGCGCAGGGCCGGACGCAGGAAGTTGCGCACATCGCGGATCTCCAGCGCATCGGTCGGGCAGGACACCACGCAGCGCGCGCAGCCCATGCAGTCTTCGAGGCCGGTGACGCGGCCGTGGGCCTTGCCCTGTTTCCACACCGGGATGCCCATGTCGCAGGCCTGCTCGCAGCGGCCGCAGTCGATGCAGCGCTTTTCGTCCATCTTCACGTCGTAGAAGCCGGCGTGGTTGAGCAGGCCGAAAGTGGCGCCGAAGGGACAGAGGAATCGGCAATAGGCGCGGTTGCCGACCAGCGGCGCGATGAAGAAGGTGCCGAAGTAGGTGGCGGCGACCAGGCCGTAAAAGCCGCTGACGAAGGAGATGGTCCAGGAGTTCGGCGGGTACTGCGTCACCACCAGCACGCCGACGTAATAGACGAAGAACACCCACTTCATGTGGCGCAGCTTCCACGCCAGGTCGCCGCGCGGGGAATTTTCGCGGAAGGCGAATCCCACCGTTTCGCGGATGCCGACACAGGGGCAGCCGAAGCCGCAGATCACGCGCCGGCCGAAAAAGAAGACCAGCGCCAGCACCAGGAAAAAGGTCAGCGTGCCGGGGGTGTGCAGCGAGGGGAACACCGGCTGCGACCAGAGGTAGCCGATGTAGGGCTCGAAGAAGGGGTTGAGCCAGGGCACCAGCCACCACAGCCCGGTCACCACGCCGACCAGGAGGATCAGGCGCCGGCGCGTGTAGGCGTTCTTCTCACTGAGGATGCGCCAGACGCCGAAGGCCAGGATGATCGCGTATTCGGTGTAGCGGTTGAGCCAGATCGGGCTCTCGAACATGAACAGCCAGGTCTCGTTGAGCCAGCCGACGAAGGCCAGGGTGAAGGCCGCCAGCGAGAGCAGCTTGACCGGCCAGCCATAGCGCGAGGGCAGGGTGTCCTGCTCGCCCGCCGTGACGCAATGCGGTGCGCGCGGAAAGCCGCCGACGGCTTCAAGCGTTGTTGAGGCCAAGCCTGCCCTCCGGTACGGAATTGCCTTCGGTGGGATAACCCAGTTCGCGCCAGGCGAGCATCCCGCCGCGCACCACGCGCAAGCCGGAAAAGCCGTGCTTGGCCAGCAGGCGCGCGGCCTGCCCCGAGCGCACCTGGGTTCGGCAGATCAGCACGATGCCATCCTTGCGCCAGGAGCCAAGTTCATCGATGCGCGTCGGCAGTTCGCCCAGCGGCAGGTTGATGGCGCCGGGGACATGGCCGGTCTCGCCATCGAAGTCCTTGGCTTCGCGCACGTCGATCACGGCAATACCGCCTTCCGCCTGCAGTGCGCGCAGCATTTCCGGCGTGATCATCAGGCCGGCCTTGAATTGGCGCACCAGGCGCGGCAGGAACATCAGCGCCGCGGCCACGGCCAGCGCCAGCATGCCGTTCGGATCGCGTTGGCATCACCCGCCAGCGCCGCGCGCCCGGCATGGCCGAGCCAGGCATAGGCCACGGCGCCCGGCAGCATGCACACGGCCGAGGCCAGCGCGTAGGCGGCCAGCGGGATGCGCGTCAGGCCCAATGCGTAATTCACCACGTTGAAGGGAAACAGCGGTACCAGGCGGACGAAGGCGACGAAGCGCCAGCCCTCGGCCTCGACGCCCTCGATCAGCTGCTTGAGCCGGCCGCCGGTCTTCTGCACCACCCATGCGCCGGCCAGGTGGCGTGCGACGAGGAAGGCCAGCACCGCGCCCAGCGTGGCGCCGGCCAGGCTGTAGAGCGCGCCGGGCAGGATGCCGAACAGGGCGCCGGCGGCCAATGTCAGCACCGAGCCGGGCAGGAACAGCACCGTGCCGGCGGCATAGATGGCGACGAACAGGACCGGCGCCCACCAGCCGGCGGACACCAGCCAGGCTTGCAGGGCCTCCTGCGAGAACTGATCGCGGTTGGCGAAGGCCAGCGAGAGGCCCGCGACCAGCGCGACGAGCAACCCCGCGCGCCCCAGGCTAGCGGGCTTCATGGCTTGCCTCGGGGCCGTGGCCGATCGCATACCCCTCGCCGGGATTGACGAAGGGAATCACCAGCATGCCGCCAAGGCTGACGCAGCGTGGATCGCCGGTGAGGCCGGCGACGCCGATCTCCATGCTTTCCTGCGGCAGGCGCGCGGCGGGGCGGTAGGTACCGAACAGGCGGTCCCAGATCGAGAGGTTGAAGCCGAAATTGCTGTTGGCCTCGGCGTGGTCGATCGAGTGGTGTACCCGGTGCATGTCCGGCGTCACCAGCAGCAGGCGCAGGCCGCCATCGACGCCGGCGGGCAGCCTGATGTTGCCGTGGTTGAACATCGCCGTGGCGTTGAGCAGCACCTCGAATACCAGCACGGCGGCGGCGGGCGCGCCGAGCACGGCGATCACGGCGAACTTGATCAGCATCGAGAGGATGATCTCGAGGGGGTGGAAGCGCGCGCCGGTGGTCACGTCGTAGTCGGGGTCGGCGTGGTGCACCTGGTGCAGGCGCCACAACACCGGCACGGCATGGACCATCACGTGCTGCAGCCAGATGGCGAAGTCCATGGCGACCACGGCGAGCACCACGGCCAGCCAGCCGGGCAGGTCGATGTTGTTGAGCAGGCCCCAGTCGTGCTTCGCGGCATAGGCGGCGAAGCCGACGGCGGCCAGCGGGAAAAGCAGGCGCAACAGCACGGTATTCAGCGCTACCAGGCCGAGGTTGGCGGTCCAGCGCTTGGCGCGGGTATGCAGGCGGGCGCGGCGCGGCGCCGCGACTTCCCAGCAGGCCATCAGGGCAAACACGGCGCCGAAGGCGACAAGGCGGATCGTGGGCTCGTGGGCCAGGGCGTACTCGTTGAATGTCATGCGCTGTCCTCCTACACTGCCGCTTGCGCCCCGCATCGCAGGGGCTATAATTCATCCAATCAACTATTCAACCGAATGGTTGAATAGTAGGAGGCGAGGCCGGCAATGTCAACGGGGAACTTCAAGCAGGATGTCTACGCGCAACTGGCGCGCGTTGCCAAGGCCGTGGGCCACGCCAACCGCCTGGAACTGCTGGAATTCGTCGCCCAGGGGCCGCGCAGCGTCGATGAACTGGCGAACATGACCCGGCTGTCGGTGGCGAACGCCTCCAAGCACCTGCAGGAGTTGCGCCAGGCCGGGCTGGTGA
>JALHNN010000353.1 GCA_022843505.1 Sulfuritalea sp. | reverse complement strand
GCGATGCAGGATGTCGAAGCAGCCATTGGTGAAGACCAGCGGCCGCGGCAGGGCGGCGAGTCGCGCGGCCAACCCGGACGGGTCCGCGATCTTGGCCTCGAAGGCCGGCGCCGCGTAGCTCAAGCGTGCCGGTCCTACTTGGCGGCGGCCGGCTTGGGCGCGGGCGTCGCCTCCGGTGCGGTGCCGTCGAGGGCGCGTGCCTGCTCGGGCGTGACGATTTCGAACACGCGCACCACCTTCTGCACGCCGCCCGTGGTGCGGGCGATCTCCACCGCATCGTTGGCTTCGGCCTGGGTGACGATGCCGAGCAGGAAGACCACGCCGGCCTCGGTGACCACCTTGACATGGTTGGGCGAGAACTTGTTGGCATCGACGAAGCGGGCCTTGACCTTGGAGGTCAGATAGGTGTCGTTGCTGCGACCGCCGAAGCTCGACGGGCCGGCGATGGCCAGCTCGTTGCTGATCGACTTGACGCCGGGGACCCCCGAGGCGAGCTTTTCGATGTCGGCCTTGATCTCGGCGCTGGGCGCCTCGCCGGTCAGCAGCAGCATGCGGTTGTAGCTGGTGGCATTGACATGGACCTTGTCGCGGTATTTCTCCTCGATGCGGTTGCCGGCGCGCAGCTCGATGCCCTGGTCGGTGATGTAGGTCTCGGACAGCCGGCGGTCGCCCAGCACCAGGGCGCCGGCACCGACGCCGACGGCCGCGGCGCCGAAGCAGCCCGCCAGCACCGGCAGCGCGAGCGCCAGGAGGAGAAGGTTGCGCAAGGGGAGCTTCGTAAAAGTTCGGTTCATGTGCTTTCTCCGAGTATCAGGGCGTCGATGCCGTCACACAGGCAGTGGATGGTCAGCAGGTGGACTTCCTGGATGCGCGCGGTGCGTTCGGCGGGCACGCAGAGGTGGATGTCGCCGGGGTTGAGCAAGGCCGCCATCTTGCCGCCCTGTTTGCCGGTCAGGGCGACGACGGTGATGCCCCGGGCATGGGCCGCGTGGATGGCTTCGATGACGTTGGGCGAATTGCCCGACGTGGAGATCGCCAGCAGCACGTCGCCCTGGCGGCCGAGTGCCTGCAGCTGCTTGGCGAAGACGTCCTCGTAGCGATAGTCGTTGGCGATCGAGGTCAGGGTCGAGGTGTCGGTGGTCAGCGCGATCGCCGCCAGCGGCGGACGCTCCTTCTCGAAGCGGTTGAGCAGTTCGGCGGCGAAGTGCTGCGAATCGGCGGCCGAGCCGCCGTTGCCGCAGGCCATGACCTTGCCGCCGGCCTGCAGGCTGGCGACCATGGCGCGCACGGCGGCCTCGATCGGTCCGGCCATCGCGGCAAGGGCCTGCAGCTTGGTCTGGGCGCTATCGGTGAATTGCTGCTGGATGCGTGAGGCGAGGGCCATGAAACTTCCAGAAAAGGGATTGCGGACAAGAGGATAGCCCGCCGGGCCAGCCGGGGAGCGGCGAATAAGCGGCCTAGAGCACGACAAATACTTCGATCAGCATCCGCTGCCAGGGGTTCCGGTGCTGGCGAAGTTTCGCGATCCGGGCGTCAACTTTGTCACCATTATCCATCGCCGCGGCCACGGCACGGTTCTCGGCACGCGGCAGGTAGCCCAGCTTCTGCCCGCGCCACTCGACGCGGATCGCATTGCCGTCGTGCTCGTTGTCCGCCTCGCGCACCAGGATCAGGCGGTCGCCCTCGCGCATCTCATGCCACAGCGACTCGCCGGCATGGTACTTGAAGCCGGCCAGCGGCGAGCTTTGCACCAGGATGCGCACGTCGCCGGCCCGCGCCGTGCCGAGCAGCAGCGCGCCGGCCAGCAGCAGTGCCTCAATCCGCCGAAAACGCATCACGCAGCCATTCAATTTTCTCCGCGCCTGCCGCGCCCTCGATCAGCACGCAATCGAAACGGCAGGGACGTTCGCCGTGGCGCAGCAGCCAGTGCCGCGCCGCAAGCACCAGCCTCGCGCGCTTGGCGGCGCCGATGCTGGCCGCGGCACCACCGTAGTCGGATCGGCTGCGCCGGCGCACCTCGACGAACACCGTGCAGGCGCCATCGCGGCAGATCAGGTCGATCTCGCCGCCGCGCACGCGGAAGTTGCGCTCGATCAGTTTGAGGCCCCGGCGCTGCAGGTAATCGGCGGCGAGCTGCTCGCCGGCGGCGCCGCGGGACTGTGCAAGAATGCCGGACATGGAAAGCGCATTGTATGTCGTCGGCACACCGATCGGAAACCTCGGCGACATCACGCTGCGCGCCCTGGAAGTCCTGCGTGGCGTCGATCTGGTGGCCTGCGAGGACACGCGCCATGCCCGCCAGCTGCTCGACCATCACGGCATCAAGGCGCAGACCTTGGCGCTGCACCAGCACAACGAGAACGAGGCTGCCGCAAAGCTGATCGCGCAACTGGGCGCCGGCAAGCGCATCGCGCTGATCACCGATGCCGGCACGCCGGGCGTTTCCGACCCCGGCGCGCGCGCCGTGGCCGCGGTGCGCGCTGCCGGTTGCAAGGTGACCCCCATCCCGGGCCCGAATGCCGCCGTCACGGCGCTCTCGGCCGCGGGCCTCGGCGATCCGCGCTTCCTCTTCGTCGGCTTCCTGCCGGCAAAAGTCGGCGCCCGCCGGACGGCGATTGCGGAACTGGCGGCGGTCGCTGCCACGCTGGTGTTCTACGAAGCGCCGCACCGCGTGCGCGAAACCGTCGCCGACCTGGTCGAACTGCTCGATGGCGCGCGGACCCTCGTCTTCGCCCGCGAGCTGACCAAGCTCTTCGAGCAGATCGCCGCCATGCCGCTGGCCGAGGCACCGGCATGGCTGGCGGCCGATGCCAATCGCGAGCGCGGCGAATTCGTGCTGCTGGTGTCGGCGCCGCCGCCGCGCGAGGGCATGGACGCCGAGTCCGAGCGCGTGCTGGCGGCGCTGCTGGCCGAGCTGCCGGTGAAGCAGGCGGCGAAGCTCGCCGCCGAGATCACCGGCCAGCCCAAGAATGCGCTGTACGCCCGGGCCCTGGAGATGAAGGGCGACTGAAGGGCGAAGCAGGCCGGCTCGTATAATCCGGGCATGAACTCGATAACCCTCACCCGGCCCGACGACTGGCACCTGCACCTGCGCGACGGCGCGGCCATGGCCGCCGTCCTGCCCGACACCGCGCGCCGCTTCGCCCGTGCCATTGTCATGCCCAACCTGAAGCCGCCGGTGACCACGGTGGCGCTGGCCGCCGCCTACCGCGAGCGCATCCTTGCCGCGCTGCCGGCCGGCATGGATTTCCAGCCGCTGATGACGCTCTACCTCACCGACAACACCGCGCCGGCGGAGATCGACGCCGCCAAGGCGAGCAGCTTCGTCCATGCGGTGAAGCTCTACCCCGCCGGCGCCACCACCAATTCGGATGCCGGGGTCAGCGACCTCAGGCGCTGCGCGGCGACGCTGGCGCGCATGGAAAAGCTCGGCCTGCCGCTGCTGGTGCATGGTGAAGTCACCGATCCGGCGGTCGACGTCTTCGACCGCGAGGCGGTGTTCATCGATACCGTGCTCGCCCCCTTGCTGCGCGACTTCCCGGCGCTGAAGCTGGTGCTGGAGCACATCACGACAAAGAACGGCGTCGACTTCGTCATGGCCGGCGGAGCCAATGTCGCCGGTACCCTGACGGCGCACCACCTGCTGCTCAATCGCAACGCCATCTTCGCCGGCGGCATCCGCCCGCACCATTACTGCCTGCCGGTGCTGAAGCGCGAGACGCATCGTCAGGCGCTGGTGGCGGCGGCGATCTCGGGCAGCCCGAAGTTCTTCCTCGGCACGGATTCCGCGCCCCACGCGCAAAGCACCAAGGAGGCCGCCTGCGGCTGCGCCGGGTGCTAC
>JALHNN010000352.1:2935-3845 GCA_022843505.1 Sulfuritalea sp. | reverse complement strand
CCCTTGACGCAGGCGTGGCCCTCGTTGGCGCGGCCTTCGTCGGCCGGCACCATGCGCACGACTTCATTCCCTTTCACCTCGGCGCGGAAACCGCAGCCGACGCCGCAGTAGGCGCAGGTGGTGGCGACGCTGCGCTCGGCCTGGCCTTTTTCCTCGACCGTCTTTTCCACTAAGGTCGCGGTCGGGCAGGCCTTGACGCAGGCGCCGCAGGAAACGCAGTCGGAGGCCATGAAGGACTCGCCCTGCCCCGCCGTGACGCGTGAACCAAAGCCGCGCCCGGTGATGGTTAGCGCAAACGTGCCCTGGGTTTCCTCGCAGGCGCGCACGCAGCGGTTGCAGACGATGCACTTGGCCGGGTCGTAGCTGAAATAGGGGTTGGATGCGTCCTTCGCCACCTCGGTGAAATGGTTCTCTCCCGCCATTCCATAGCGCACCTCGCGCAGGCCGACCACGCCGGCCATGTCCTGCAGCTCGCAGTCGCCGTTGGCGGCACAGGTCAGGCAGTCCAGCGGATGGTCGGAGATGTAGAGCTCCATGACGTTGCGCCGCAGTTTGGCCAGTTGCGGCGACTGGGTGCGCACCTTCATGCCGGCTTCGGCCGGCGTGGTGCAGGAGGACGGGTAGCCCTTGCGCCCCTCGACCTCGACCAGGCACAGGCGGCAGGAGCCGAAGGGCTTGAGTTCCTGGCTGTCGCACAGCTTGGGAATCATCACCCCGGCGGCGACGGCGGCGCGCAGCAGCGGCGTGCCGGCCGGAACGCTGACGGCGATGCCGTCGATTTCCAGAATCACCGTGTCGCCAGCGCCAGCGCCCTGCGTCCCGTTGGGAACTCTTGCAAGCTGGATTTCCTGGGGAGCGTTCATGCGAAATCCTCCGGAAAGTGGTTCAGCGCCGACATCACCGGGATCGG
>JALHNN010000352.1:0-2925 GCA_022843505.1 Sulfuritalea sp. | reverse complement strand
TCCAGCAAGTCGATCTGCGTGCGGTCGCCGGCGCGGATGCGGTCGATGACTTCGACGCCGCGCGTCGAGCCGATGCGGCAGGGCGTGCATTTGCCGCAGGACTCGATGGCGCAGAACTTCATCGCGTAGCGCGCCTGCTTCGCCATGTCCACCGTGTCGTCGAAGGCGACGATGCCGCCGTGACCCAGCCCGGCGCCGATCGCGGCGAAGGCCTCGTAATCCAGCGGCGTGTCGAACTGCGCTTCCGGCAGGTAGGCGCCCAACGGCCCGCCGACCTGCACCGCGCGCAGCGGCCGCCCCGAACGCGAGCCACCGCCGAAGTCGTAAAGCAGTTCGCGTAAGGTCATGCCGAATGGAACTTCGACCAGGCCGCCGTGGCGGATGTTGCCGGCCAGCTGGAAGGGCAAGGTGCCGAGCGAGCGGCCGATGCCGAGCTCGCGATAGGCCGCCGCACCACCGGCGAGGATGTCCGGCACGCTGGCCAGCGTGATCACGTTGTGGATCAGCGTCGGCCGCCCGAACAGGCCCTCGATGGCCGGCAGCGGCGGCTTGGAGCGGACGATGCCGCGCCTGCCCTCGAGGCTTTCCAGCAGTGCCGTTTCCTCGCCGCAGACGTAGGAGCCGGCGCCCTTGCGTACCTCGATGCGGAATTTGCCGAGGAAATCGCCTGCCGCGGCCAGCGCTGCCTGCAGCGCGGCGATGGCATGGGGATATTCGGAACGCACGTAGATGTAGCCGCGATTGGCGCCGACCGCCAGACCCGCGATGGCCATGCCTTCGAGCAGGCAGAAGGGGTCGCCTTCCATCAGCATGCGATCGGAGAAGGTGCCGGAATCGCCCTCGTCGGCATTGCACACCACGTACTTCTGCGTCGCCGCGGCCTCATGCACGGTGCGCCACTTGATGCCGGCGGGAAAGGCGGCGCCGCCACGCCCGCGCAGGCCGGAGTCGACAATCGCCTGCACGATCGCCGCCGGCGCCATGGCGCGCGCCCGGCGCAGGCCTTCGCCGCCGCCACGCGCAACGTAATCGGTCAGCGAGCGCGGATCGACCACGCCGAGGCGGCGCGATACCCGGCGCTGCTGCCGCGCCAGCCAGGGAATCTGCTCGGTCGGCCCTAGACGCAGCGGGTGCTCGCCGCCGGCGAGAAAGTTCGCGGCGAACAGGCTGCCGACCGTGTCGACCGTCACCGGGCCGTAGGCGATGCGTCCCTGCGGCGTAACGACCTCGACCAGCGGTTCCAGCCAGACCATGCCGCGCGAACCGTTGCGGATCAGGCGCAACTCGATGCCGTGTGCTGCCGCCTCTGCAGCGATCGCCTCGGCCACGGCGTCGGCGCCAAGGGCCAGCGCCGCAGCATCACCGGGAACGTAGACCGTGGTCCTCATGACTCCGACTCCAGCCGCGCCACTATCACATCGAACTTCACCGGCGTCATCGCGGCATGCAAATGCGTTTCGTCAACCTGCAGCGCCGGACCGCAGGCGCAAAGACCGAGGCAATACACGGGTTCCAGCGTCACCTCGCTGCCGGCCAGCCGTGTCCGCGCGTGCTCGGCCAGGGCCTCGCCGCCCACCGCCTGGCAGGCCTCGGCGCAGCAGACGCGCACCACGTGGCGGCCCGCCGGCTCCTGGCGGAAGTGGTGGTAGTAACTGATCACGCCATGGACTTCGGCGCGCGACAGGTTCAGCGCCGCGGCGATCGCCGGAATCGCGTCCGGCGGGATGTGGCCGAGGGCGTCCTGCACTTGATGCAGCACGGGCAGCAGGGCGCCCTGCTCTTCGCGATGGGCGTCGAGGATGGGGCCGAGGATGGCGTTCGTGTCCATCCCGCTTTGTACCCCGCCTGCCGGGAAAGGGAAAGCGGGAAAAGCCGAAGGCCTATGCAGGTTTCTCGAACGTCTCCGCCAGGGCGCGCGCTTCCGCCACCAGGGCGGCGACCATCGGCGCTTGCGGCTCGCGCGCCAGGGTGACGAGGCCTGTGGCCCAGTCGACGGCCGGCTCCACCAGTTCGATGGCGATCACGCCGGGGGGTGTTCCCACCTGCTCCAGCACCGCGCGCGGCACGATCGACGACCAGTGGCCCGATCCGACGTGGGCGAGGATGCTGACGATGGAATTTGTCTCCAGCATCGCCGTGACCTCAGCGCCGACTCTTGAAAACACCGCGTCGATGGTCTTGCGGTTCTGCATGTCCGGCGTCAGCAGGGCCAGCGGCGCCGTGGCGGCTTCGGCCCAGCTCACCGTCTCGCGCCCGGCGAAACGTCCGCCAGCCCCGGTCAGCAGGACATGGCGCTCGTGCCAGATCGGCACCACCTCCATGCCGGCGGCGCGCGCCGACTCGACATAGACGATGCCGGCATCGAGCTCGAAGCGGCGCAGGCGGGCGAGTATTTCGTCGGTCGCCAGCGACAGCACCTCGGCCGTGACATGGGCATGGCGCCGGGCGAAGGACGAGGTCAGCGAGGCAACGACGGTCAGCGCAGTGGGGATCACGCCCAGACGCAGGCGGCCGGTGAGGCCGTCGCGCAGGCTGGCGAGCTCCTGCTTCAGGCCTTCGGCACTCGCCGCCATGCGCTGGGCATACTCGACCACGCTGCGGCCTTCCGGCGTCAGGCCGGCGAACTGCTTGCCGCGTTCGACCACGGCAACGCCGAGTTCGGTCTCGAGGTCGCGAATCGCCGCCGACAGCGTCGATGGCGAAACGTGGCAGGCCGCAGCGGCACGGCCGAAATGCCTCTCCCGCGCCAGGGCAACCAGGTAAAGGTACTTGCGCGAGATCATTTCTTCGCCGCCGCGGCGGCCGCCGCCTTGGCCTCGGCGGCCGCCTTGTCCGCGTCGCGACGCTTCAGGGTTTCGGCGTACTCGTGCTTGCGCTGTTCGATCTTCTTTGCCCGTTCGGCGTATTTGCGCTCGCGTTCGGCGC
>JALHNN010000351.1:2073-3857 GCA_022843505.1 Sulfuritalea sp. | reverse complement strand
CGGCTCCGACCTCGGTGGTGCGGTCAAGGGCTTCAAGGATGGCATGAAGGACGGCTCGGCGGACAAGCCGGCCGAGCCGCAACAGGTCACCGGCCAGACCATCGATGTCGAGGCGCGCCGGGAGCAGACCAAAACCTGACCGCAGGGAAGGGCGAAGCGGGAAGAGTGAAGGGTAAAGACGAAACCACTCCCTTCTCGCTTCTCCCTTCTCCCTTCTCCGTTCCCAACAGAGCTCATGTTTGACGTCGGTCTCACCGAGTTGATGGTCATCGGCGTGGTGGCGCTGATCGTCATCGGTCCGGAAAGGCTGCCCAAGGTGGCACGTACCGCAGGGCTGCTGCTGGGCCGCCTGCAGCGCTATGTCGGCGACGTCAAGGCCGACATCAATCGCGAGATCCAGCTCGATGAGCTCAAGAAGATGCAGCAGGAAGTTACCACCCAGGTCGGCAGCATCACTGCGTCGGTGACCCACGAGATGCGCGAAATCGAAAAGGCGGCAGACCCCTTGGCGGATTCCTCCAGCGCGGCTCCCGCAGCAACGGCGTCCGGCCCTGATGCGGTTGCGGCACCTGTAGGAGGAGCCGCACAGGGTCTCGCCGCAACTTCGCCCGCCGCCGAGACCAAGACCTGATGGCCGCCGATCAGGAAACCTTCCTTTCGCACCTGGTCGAACTTCGCGACCGGCTGATCCGGGCCCTGGTTGCAGTCATGGTCGCCTTCGTACCGCTGGCGTTTTATGCCCGGGAACTGTATTCGGTGCTTGCGGCGCCGCTCCTGGCCAGCCTGCCCGCCGGTGGCCAGATGATCGCCACGGACGTGGTCGGAGTGTTTCTCGTGCCGATGAAGGTCGCGCTCGCGGTGTCATTCCTCATCGTGCTCCCCTACGTGCTCTATCAGGTCTGGGCCTTCGTTGCGCCTGGCCTTTATGCCCACGAAAAAAAGCTTGCCATTCCCCTGCTGGTGGCATCGGTACTGCTTTTCTTCATCGGCATGTCCTTTGCCTACTTCGCCTTCTTTCCGATGGTTTTCGGTTTCATGGCCCAGTTCGCCCCGGAAGGGGTCGCCTGGATGACGGACATCGAAAAATATTTTTCCTTCGTCCTGACGATGTTTCTTGCCTTCGGCGTCACCTTCGAGGTGCCGGTGATCGTCATCGTGCTGGTCAAGATCGGCGTGGTCGATGTCATCAAGCTGCGCGAATGGCGCCCCTACGTCATCGTCGGTGCCTTCGTCGTCGGCGCCGTGTTCACGCCGCCCGACGTGATATCCCAGTTCATGATGGCAGTCCCTTTATGGCTGCTCTACGAATTGGGGATCGTGCTTGCGAATCTGATCGTGCGTCCGGAACCCGAAGGCAAATCGGACTATGCCCCACCGACGGATGCCGAAATGAACCGGGAACTCGACCAGGCGGAGCAGAAATCAAGCGACCAGGGAGCGGATCCTAGCCCTCGCTGAACCCGTAGCGTTCGACAAAGGCCTTGGGCTGGACGGCCGGCCCCTTGAAGTCCGCCTGCATGTAGTCGCAGCCCAGCGTCTTGAGCCGCGCCGCCGCTTCCTCGTCGGCGACGCCGATGGCAAGTACCGACAGGCGGACCTGGTGGGCCAGATCGATGATTGCCCGCAGGATGCGTTCCGATTTCGGGGCGCTGGCGGGATCGCCGGCCGCCGAGACGTCAAAACGGAGCTCTTGGAAAGGCAATTCCGCAAGCCGGAAGAAGGAAGCGATCCTCATCGTCGGGTCGTCGATCGCCAGCTTGACGCCGAGGTCCTTGATTCGGACC